>JBIPOQ010000080.1:0-10449 GCA_044379055.1 Myxococcota bacterium | reverse complement strand
AGGGACGAGCGCTCGCCTAATACTTCGCGATCACCGTGTCGCCGAAGCGGCGGACCCAGTCGATCTTCGCCTGCAGCGTCATGCGATCGGGCTCGTAGGGATTGCGGTAGCCGACGCCGAGGGTCGTCACGCCCTTGTCCTCGAGGCGCCGCATGTCGTCGATCGTGAAGGCCGCCATGCCCGCGAAGACCTGGAAGGGCTCCTTGTCGCGGCCGTACTCCTTGCGGAGCTTCGCGATCGTCGCGAGGCGGTCGACGAGCTCCTGCTCGGAGAGGCTCACGAAGTTGACGCCGTCGGCGTAGCGGGCCGCGCGACGATAGGCCGGCAGGCTGTGGCCGCCGATGATGATCGGCGGGCATTTCTTCGGGACCGGGCAGAGCTTGATGCGCGGGATGTCGTAGTGCTCGCTCTTCCAGGAGAAGTACTCGCCGCTCATCAGGCCGCGGATGATCTGGATCTGCTCGTCCATGCGCGGGCCGCGCGAGTCCCAATCCTCGCCGCAGGCCTGGAAATCCTCGACCCAGGGGCTCAGGCCGACCCCGAGGACGAAGCGCTCGTTCGTGAAGACCTGGAGCGACGAGACCTGCTTGGCGACGAGCACGGGGTTGCGGATCGGGAGCTTCAGCACGCCGACCGCGAACTTGATCTTCTGCGTGACGACGGACATCGCCGCGAAGAGCTGGAAGGGGTCGAGGAAGGGCGCGCCTTCGAGGAATTCGCGCGTGCCGTCGGCATTGTAGGGATAGCTGCCGACGGCGCGCTCGGGATAGAGGACGCTGTCGCCGAGGCCGAAATAGGCGAAGCCCGCCTCGTCGGCGGCCTGGGCGAGGGGGAGATAGTGGCCGATGTCGCACATCGATTCGGCGATCTGGAAATCCATGCTTCGACTCCGTTCTCGATCTTCTCGATCGCTTCGCGGGGCGCGCTCTGCCGAACGCGGCGGGGCCCGGATGCCGGGGAGGGCGCGACGTGCGCGATTCCTGGGACGGCCCGCGGACCATAGCCGCGCGGCGTGGAGTGGGTAGTGTTGGGGGACAGGAGGATCGCCCGATGAGCCCGTTCGCCCACGACCTGCCGCCCGGCGTCTACGAATGGATCGAGCAGGTCGGCCGGGGCACGATCTCGCGCCTCACGCGCCACGTCGCCCGCCGCGAGGCCTGGATCGTCGACGTCACGCGCGCCGACGGCTCGGTGCTCGAGGGCTTCCTGCGCCTGCAGCGCGAGGACGGGGGCGTCGATCCCCAGCGCCTCGAGCGCGAGACGCGGATCATCCAGGCCCTGGGCCGCACCGACGTCCCGGCCCCCGCCGTCCATGGCTGGAATCCCGAGCTGCGCGCGACGCTCTTCGCCCGGGATCCGGGCCGCTCGGACATCGACAAGCTGACCGACCGCCGTCAGCAGCGCGCGGTCATGGAGGACTTCATGCGCGTCGTCGCGCGCATGCATCGCCTCGACCTCGACGCGCTCGCGATCGACGACGTCATGACGCCGCGGCCGAGGAATGCGCGGGAGACGGCGCTGAACGAGGTCGACGTCATCGTGGGCCAGTGGAAGAAGTTCCTCGACGGCTACGTCGATCCGCTGACGACCTACGGCCTCGACTGGCTCCGGCGCTTCGCGCCCGAGAAGGTCGCCCGCGTCTCGCTGGTCCAGGGCGACACCGGCCCCGTCAACTTCATGTTCCAGGGCGATCGCGTGTCGTCGGTCATCGATTGGGAGCTCGGGCACTGGGGCGATCCGATGGAGGATCTCGGCAACATCGTCGTGCGCGAGTTCTGGAATCCGTCGGGCGGGCTCACCGGCCTCTTCGATCTCTACGCCGCCGAGTCCGGCATCCCCTACACGCGTTTCGCGGCGCAGTATTATGCGGTGCACCAGAACGTGCGCGGGATGATCCCGATCCACGCGGTCTGTGCCCACGCCCATCCGCGCGAGTCCCTCGCCTGGTACCTCTGCTACCGCTATGTCGGCGACCGGTCGACCTGCGAGATGATCGCCCAGGCGATGGAGATCCCGGTCTCGAAGCCGCCGATGCCGGAGGGCGAGGGGGCGAGCGACGTTCTCGCCGAGGCCGCGCTGTACGCCCAGTCGAACGACGTCGGACCGGCGATCGGCGATGCCTTCGCGCGCTCCCGGGCGAAGGACGTCGCGACGCTGGTCGCCTGCATGGACCGGCGGCGGCGCTACGGGCGCGCGCTCGAGCGGATCGAGCAGGACGCGCTCTTCGAGCTCCTCGGCAAGCGACCCGCGACCGGCGAGGAGGGCGTTCGGGCCCTCGATGCGGCGATCCGGGCTCGGGCGCTTCCGGACGAGAAGCTCGTGCCGTATCTGACCCAGCGCGCCTATCGCGAAGAGTGGCTCTTCGCCCCCGCTGTCGCGCTCTATCCCGAGCGAAGCTGGTCCGCTCTCGACTGATCTCCGGACCCGACGGGTCCGTTGGCGACCCGGACTACAGATTTGCCCCCCGACCGGCCGAATCGGAAGAGGCCGCGTCGGCCTCGCCGCGCGTGCCGGTCGAGGGGGGGCGGTCGTGGTCAATCCGCGAGAGATCATGATGGGACGCGACGAGATCGCGTTCTGGGAGCGCATCCGGCGTCGGGGCGCGTTCTGGTACCTGGTCCACAAGGGCCTCGTCTTTCTCCTGCTCTATCCGCTGCTCGGTCATTTCGTGATCGGCTGGGAATGGCATCCGCGGCTCCTCGTCGAGGCGTGGGTCGGCGGGATCGTGTGCGGCGGCTTCGTCTGGATGCGCAAGGAGCTGCGCTACCGCTTCACGCTCGACGAAGAAGGTCGCCTGATCCCGGACGGCTCCGACGATTAGTCGGCGGGGAGACCTCGCATGCTCTCCGCCCTGACGGCGCTCGTCGTCCTCGTCGTCGTGCTCGCGATCTTCGCGACGACCAAGCCGGGTCGGCGCGTCGCCGCGGCGCTCGGCCTGCGCGATGCCGTCGCCGGGGCCGCGACCTCCGAGGACGTCGACTTCCTGCTCGGCCGCTGCAACAACGATCCGATCGAGGTCGCCCGCCGCGTCGAGGCCGAGCGCGAGCGCTTCCCGGACCTCTGCGAGGCAGACCATTATCGCCGCGCGATCCGCCGGCTCCTCGGCGAGGCGAACGCGGGCACCGCGTCCCGCGCCGGAAACGGCGGAGAGCCGGAGGCCCCGGCCCGCTCTTCTCCCGGATCGGACTCGCGAGCGGCCTCGGGCGGTGGGAAGTCCTAACTTCGGGACGTGGACCGAGCGATCGTCGGAGAATTTCGGATCGAAGCCTCGCCCCCGCCGCCCGACTTCGAGGGGGGCGTCGGCTGGGATCACGTCCGCCTCGCCTGCGATTGCGGCGGCGCGGCGTTTCGCATCGTCGGTTGGCCGCGCAGCGGCGCCGGTCCCGGCAGCGTGCTCTGGCAGACCTTCTCCCGGGCCTTTCGCGAGGCACGGGCGGCGCTCCGGTCGGACGCCTCGAGCGCGTCGATGTTCGAGCTGCCGATCGGCGCAGCCTGTGAGCGCTGCGGCCGGGAGCGCATGCTGCTCGACGACGGGCGGGTTCCCGGCCGGATCGCCACGGATCGCCGAGAGCGCCCGCGCGAGTCCTACCGCTGTCGCGTCTGTCGCCGCGGCGTCGTCTCGCTCCGCGTCGCCTACTGCGCTGGCCCGCCTCCGCGCGGCGGAGCCGCCGTCGAGGTCCATGTCCACTGCGTCGCCTGCCATCGCACCGCGCGCATCGCCGCCGCCGACTCCCGCGCGAGCGAGCAGCAGCAGCGACTCGACCTGCTCTACGGACGGGGCTGAGGATGGCCGGCGGCGACGCTTCGAAGCGGCGGGACGGGCAGCGCCCGGGCATGCGCCCGGGCATGCGATCGGGCGCCGGCCCCCGTCGGCTCCTTCGCCTCGGCTCGTGCGTTCTGCGCGGGCTGCGCGCGGCGGGGATCGCGGGCGTCCTGCTCGTCGGTGCGAGCGCCTGCCGCGATCCCGATCGGGCGATCCTCGCCGGCCTCGGCGAGGCGGAGCAGGCGCGCTTCATGCGGGGGCGCGGCGTCGCGGTGCCCTGCTGGACCTGCCACGACCTCGCCGGCGACGTCGACAAGGTCGGCCCCTCGCTCGTCGGTGTCTTCGGTCGGCGCTCGGGGATGGCCCCGGATCAGCGCGGCTCGGAGGCGCTGCTCGGCGCTGCGATCGTCTGGGACGAGCGCTCGCTCTCGGCCTTCCTGGCGGATCCGAGCGGCTTCGTGCCGGGCAACCAGATGGTGTCGCCCGGCGTGCGGAGCCCGGAGGCGCTCGCCGACCTGATCTTCTACCTGCGCCATGTCACGCGACCCGGGGCGCGGAGCGGGAGCGGAGGTTAGTCATGGATCGCCGCGAGCTCATGCGCAACGTCTCGATCTTCTCCTCGCTCGACGCGCGGGAGCTCGATCTCCTGATCCAGGCGACGACGACGCGCAAGCTGAAGGCGAAGGAAGTGCTCTTCCGGAAGGGCGATCCCGGCAACCAGCTCTTCGGGATCCTGACTGGATCGCTCAAGGTCACGGCGGTCGGAGCAGATGGGAAGGACGTCGTCTTCAGCCTGATGCGGCCGGGGGAGGTGCTCGGGGAGATCGCGCTGCTCGACAGCGAGCCCCGCTCGGCGACCGTCGTCGCGGTCGAGGCGACGACGCTCGTGACGCTCCATCGGCGGGATTTCGTGCCCTTCCTCGAGAAGCATCCGCGGGCGGCGATCGGCCTCGCGGCGGTGCTGGCCGCGCGCGTTCGGGGACTCTCGGAGCGCGCGGAGGATCGTCAGACGATGCCGCTCCCGGCGCGGATCGCGAAGCGTCTGCTCGCCCTCGCGGCCGAGCACGGCAAGCGCCCGATCGTCGGAGGGCCGATCGAGGTCCGCCTCCCACAGCAGGACCTCGCCGATCTCGTCGGCACGACGCGCGAGAGCGTCAACAAACATCTCCGGGTCTGGGAGGAGGCGGGCATCGTCGCCCTCGGCCGGGGACGCGTCGTGCTCGCGCAGCCGAAGCTCCTCGAGCAGATCGCGACGGCGGTCCACGTCTGAGCCGAGGCGCGGACCGGCTGGGGCGTGGGGCCGCGCGCGCGGCCGTCAGTGCGGCGTGTACTTGCGGAGCTTGCGCTGCAGGCTCTGGCGGTGGAGGCCGAGACGCCGCGCGGCCTGGGAGATGTTGCCTTCACACTCCGCGAGCACGAACTCGATGTACTCGCGTTCGTGGCGGTAGAGGCTCTGGAACTCGCTCGGGATCGGGACCGAGGGGTCGTCGTCGACCTGCTCGAGGAGCGCGCGCTCGACCTGCTCGACGTCGGTCGGCTTCATCAGGTAGCCGACGGCCCCGAGCTTGGTCGCCTTGACCGCCGTCGCAATGCTGCCGTAGCCCGTCAGGACGACGACCTTCGCCTTGGGCGAGCGGGAGAGGATGATCTGGATCGCGTCGAGGCCCGAGTCGGCGCCGAGGCGCAGGTCGACGATCGCGAAATCGACGTCGAGATCGACCTGGGCCTGCAGGCTCGCCATGTCCGCCGCCCGGGACACGACGTAGCCGCGATCCCGGAACTCCGAAGCGAGCGTCTCGGCGAAGCGCGCGTTGTCGTCGACGATGAGGAGCGAACGATCGTTGTCGTTGCCCTGGGCTCCGTTTGCCGTGCCGCTCGCTTCAGCCATTCTGGGTGCTCCATTCCGTTCCCGGGAGACTCGGGGCCCCGAGGCCCTCGCTCTGGGTCGCGACCGGAACGATCGGCAGCGAGATGCGCGCGACGGCGCCACCGAACTCCCGGTCTGCGAGCGTGAGCTCGGCACCGATCGCCTCCGCGAGGGAGTGAACATAATAGAGTCCGAGGCCGACGCCTTCGGGCTTCGTCGTCACGAAGGGCTCGCCGAGATGGCGCCGGACGACCTCGGGCCAGCCCGAGCCACGGTCCTGCACCGCGAGCTCGGCGCGATTTCCCGTCCGCTGGACCACGATCTCGACCTCGCTGGCCCGGCCCCCGGACTCGACCGCATTGTCGACGAGATTGATGAGGGCCTGGGAGAAGGCGACCGGCGGGACGAGCACGCGCTTCGCGCCGCGGCCGTCGGTGAGGAAGCGGATCGTCGCCTCTTCGTGGACGGACGCCATGCTCTTGCAGACCTGGCGCGCGATCGCGTCGAGATCGACGACCTCGAGGCCGAGGCGATCGGGTTGGAGCTGCGAGCCCGCCATGTGGCGCAGGATGTCGCCGCAGCGGTCGAGCTCCTCGATCGCCGTGCGCAGATCGGGGTCGGCCTCGAGTCCGTGCTGGCGGCCGACGCGGGCGAGGCGGAGCTGGGCCGTGTTCAGCGGCGTCGCGAACTCGTGCGAGAGACCGGCGGCGAGAGCGCCGACGGCGCGGAGGCGATCGATCCGCGTCTTGCGCTGCTGGGCCTCGAGGAACCAGCCCTTGAGGTTGTCGAGGGTGCTCGAGAGCCAGGCGGTGAGGATCCAGAACACCAGCGCCACGACGATCTGCGCCGGGAACAGGATGTTCGCCGGCACGATCGCCCCGGCGAGGCCCGCCGGAATCCGCCCGTTGTACTGGATCAGCCCGAGACAGACGAGCAGCAGCCCGAAGAACACGAGCCCGAGCCGCCCCTCGAGCAGCAGCGCGCCGAGCACCGAATGGACCAGCAGGATCGGGACCATCGGATTCCAGGCGCCGCCCGTCAGGATCAGCAGCGCCGAGAGGCCGAGGATGTCCGCGGCGAGCTGGGCGAGCAGATGGCCGGGCGTCCCTCGGATGCCGCGCCGCAGGCCGATCCAGGTCCCGATGTTGAGCGTCGTCAGCGTCGCCACGACGGTCACGAAGAGCGGCAGCATCTCGGCCTCGAGCAGCCCGAACTCGAGGGCGGGCACGATCGTGAGCAGCTGCGCCGCGAGGGCGACCCAGCGCAGCCGCACGACCCAGGCGAGCTTCGCCGTGCTCTGCTCGGGATCGGCGGTGATCGGCGGATCGAAGAAGGAGCGGAACGTCTCGAACATGGGACCTCGAGCCCGGAGGGCCGTCGAAAACTAGCCCGGAAGGCGACCGCAGGCGGGGGGACCCTTCGTCTCAAGCCGGGCCCTCGGATCACCGACGGTGCGAAGGGCCCGCGGGAAGGGCCGCGGAGGCGACGGATGCGGAGCGGTCGGCAGCGCGGGGAAGAAGGAAGCCGGATCGGCGCGGGGCGGGTCGCCCTCGGCCTCGTCTGGTCGGCGGGGCTCGCCATCGCGACGTCGGCTTCGGCCGGCGAGTTCCGGAGCGGCTTCGGGTTCGGCATCTCGGTGCCCGACGTCTGGCTCGTGCTGACCCGCGGCGAGGTCGAGCGCAACTCGGCCCTCTTCCTCGAAGACGACGGCGCCGGCGTCGATGCCCTCGGGCGGATTCCCGTCGAGATGCGCCGCACCGTCTTCGATCGCGTTCGGGACGGCAAGCTCGAGATCTTCTACCGCCGCGAGAGCGAGAGCGAAGGCTTCATCGACAACGTCAATTTCCTGCTCCAGCCGGCCGAGCCGCCGCTCTCCCAGGACCAGCTCGCCGGCGTCTGCCGCGTGCTCCCGACCGAGTTCTCGCGGATCTTCGGGCGGCCGATCGTGATGGAGGCCTGCGAGATGCGCGAGCGCGTGCGGCGGCCGGTCTTGTACCTGCAGTTCGAGGGCGCCGTGCCGGGCACCACGACGATGCAGTATCAGCTGCCGCGGGATCCGCAGGGGACGATCGTGATCACGGCGACGACGGCTTCGGCGAGCGTCCCGCGGATGCTCTCCGAATTCGAGGGCATGGTCGAATCAATCCGGATCGACGACCGGCGAAACTGAGAGCTCGGCGAGCGATCGACGGCTCGTCCGCACGACCCAGAAGCACAAGATCCCCGCGACACACGCCAGCCCCGCCGCGAGCCCCCACCAGATCCCGACGATCCCGAGCCCCGCGCGAAACGCGAGTCCCCACGCCAGCGGCAAGCCGATCAAGTAGAACGAGAACAGGTTGGCCACCGCGCCCGCCTGGGGTCGTCCCATGCCGCGCATCAAGCCGCCGCCGACGACCTGGATCCCGTCGAAGATCTGGAAGGCGCCCGCGATCGGCAGCAGCGACGCAGCGATCGCCGCGACCTCGGGATCGGAGACGTAGAGGCGCGGCAGCGTCGTGCGAAAGACGACGAAGAGGAACGCGGCGATCGCCATCACGCTGCCGCCCATCCCGAGCGCGAGTCGGCAGACGAGGCGGAGTCGCTCGGGATCGCGGGCCCCGATCAGGTTGCCGGCGCGCGTCCCGGCGCCGATCGCGAGGCCGAGGGGGAACATGAAGGTGAAGCTCGCCATGTTGATCACGACCTGATGCGCCGCGAGCGGAGCGACGCCGATCGAGCCGACGAGCAGCATCGCGATCGTGAAGGCGTTTGCTTCGAGGGCGAGCTGGATGCCGACCGGCAGGCCGAGGCGGAAGGATTGGAGCAGGCCGTGGCGCTCGAACGAGATCCGGTCCCAGGGCCGCCAGGCGCCGACGTGGAGCCGGAAGCCGCGGATCCAGGCGTAGAGACCGAGCGGGAGCAGGAGGTTCGTGACCGAGGTCGCGAGGCCGGCGCCGACGACGCCGAGGGCCGGGAAGCCGAGGTTTCCGAAGATCAGCAGCCAGTTCATGAAGGCGTTGGCGACGTTGCCGAGCAGCATCATCCACATCGCGGGGCGCGTGATCGTGCGGCCGGCGAGGTACTGACGCAGGGCGGTGAAGATCAGGAAGCCTGGCGCGCTCGGCAGGCGCGCCGTCATGTAGGCCTGGGCTCGGCGCGCGACCTCGGGATCCTGGCCGAGGGCGAGGAGCAGGGGCTCGGTGCAGAGCCAGATCCCCATCAGCGGGAGCGAGACCAGGACGGCGAGGATCAGTCCGCGCTGCAACGCGAGGGCGACGGCGTCGCCGTCGCCGGCGCCGTGGGCCTGGGAGACGAGCGGGTCCATGCCCTGCACGATGCCCTGGGCGAGCGAGCCCGAGGACCAGACCCAGGTGCTCGCGACCGCGACGGCGGCGAGTTCCGGGACCCCGATGCGCGCGACCATCAGCGTGTCGACGACGCCCATCGCCATGTGGCCGACCTGCGCCAGCGCGATCGGGGTCGAGATCGCGACGAGTGTTGCGACCTCGCGCGCCGTCGCGTGCTCGGCTCTCTTCGACTTCGACCTCGACATCGAGACGGGCTCCGGTGGGGCGCGGCAGACGGGGCGGGCCTAGCCTACCGGGCGCCGCAGCGGCATGCGATCGTCCGCACCGCGCACCGCGGTGGGCGGTGAACGCGGAACGGTCCAGGGAGGGCAGCATGAAGCGGTGGCGGTCCGGGCTCGCGGGTCTTCTTCTCGTCGGGGCGATGGTCGGGGGCGCGGCGGGCGTGGCGCGCGCTCATGGGCCGACGGTGGTGGTCTCGGAGGCGGGATTCAAGCCGGTGCTGCTCAACCTCTTCGCGGGCACGACGGTCCACTTCACCAACACGATCGCCGGTCCCGACGGCGTCGTCGTCGCCGACGAGGCCGGATCCTTCTCGAGCCCGCCGATCACGGCGGCGAGCGACGGCTGGCACTACACCTTCGAGAAGATCGGGACCTTCGAGATCCGCGTCGCCGGGCGACCGGATGCGAAGCTGCGCATCGTCATCGTGAAGAAGCCGGGGACGTGAGCCGCCGCGGCTGTTGTTAGGCGCCGCGCCGCGCTGCCGCGTCGGGCGCTGCGCCGGCGGCCGGCGCGCGGCCTGCGGCGCCGTCGCGAGGCAGGTCGCGAGGCAGGGCGAGAGACAGGTCGAGAGACAGGTCGAGAGACAGGTCGAGAGCCGGGCCGATCAGTCGCGGCCGGTCAGGACGGCGAAGAAGTCGCCGAGGTCGCCGAAGGCGCGTTCGGGGTCGAGCAGCAGGTCGTAGGTCACGGGGGTGGGGAGCGAGCCGGGGTCCTTCGACGGGCTCGGCGGCTCCGTCTCGTCGCCGTACTCCTCGATCCGCCGGTAGAGGGCGTCCCAGGCCTCCTGGGAGTCGTCGAGGTCGATTTCGATCGTGAGCTTGGCCATCGGACCTCCTGCACCGCGAAATGCGCCCGGGGGATCGGGGAGGACGAAGCAGAATCCACTCGCAAAAGCTCTCGAAGCTACAAGCTAAGGGATTCGCGGGCGTCCACAAGACGAATCTTCCAGCACAGCCCCTCGGACCCAGCCGGCTCAGGGGGTCTGACCATGATCGGGCAATCAACCTATATTGCCGGTGAGGCGGACCACGGCAGGTTCTGATGTCCCCTCAGGAAATTTCCTGGTCAAATTTTTCTGGAATTCGAGTAAGGTGACCGTGACTTGAAGTCCGTCCGGGGCGCCCAACAATGGGTGGCCCTCCTCCGAGCCGGCCTGCCGCGGAGGATTTCAAGGCGTCCCGTCACGGCTTTCATGAAGACCTTCATGAGGACGTGAAGAGATAGAGAAGAGAGAAGAGAGAACAAGG
>JBIPOQ010000547.1:0-2878 GCA_044379055.1 Myxococcota bacterium | reverse complement strand
GGAAGTCTTTTTCCCATATCTGCCCGTTTTCCGCCCATTCGGCCCGAAAGCCGGGCTCTCCTGCCCCCGCGCAGAAGCCCCCAACCCTCCCGACCGACGGCCCTCAGGCCCCCTGTCGTGCGAGCAACGCCGCGAGCGAGGAGGTCGTCCCGTTCTCGCGCCACATCTCGATCGACGCCGGCACGACCCCGGCCCGGGCCATGCGATCGCCGAGCTTGATCATGATCGCGCAGAAGCGCATCAGCCCGAAGATCTCCCAGTAGTCGATCGTGTCCCGGACGCGGCGACCCGTCGCCCGCTCCCAGATCCCGACCATCTCCTCCCGGGTCGGGAACCCGGCCATCCGCGCCGCGCCCAGATCGTCGAAGGAGGTCCGGTCGAACATGACCCACCAGCCGATGTCGGCCTCCGGCGGACAGAGCGAGACCGCTTCCCAGTCGCAGACCGCGACCGGCCGGTAGTCGCGCCAGATGACGTTGCCGAGCCGGCTGTCGCCCCAGGAGACGCCGCACGGCGCATCGGGCGCGTTCGCGTCGAGCCAGTCGAGGCTCCGCATCAGGACCGGATGTTCGCGACCCGCGAGCTCGCTCGTCGCATAACGCCGGTAGAGCTCGAGCTGATCGCGGAGGGTCGGCGCGCCCAGCCCCTTCCCGTCGAGCCAGCCGAGGCCGAGCGCCTTCCAGTCGACGCGCGCGAGCTTCCCCATGACCTCGACGCCTTCGCGCACCATGCGCTCGCGTTCGGCCGGCGTCGCCTCTTCGACGAGGAAGCCCGCCTGCGAATAACGCGGGACGTCCGCGGGCACGACGCCCTCGATGAACTCCATCACGAAGAAGGGACGGCCGATCACGCCGCGATCGCCCTCGTAGGCGACGAGCTTCGGCATCGGCACGATGCCTGCCCCGGCGACCGCCGCCATGATGCGGTACTGCACCTCGACCGAGACCTCGCAGCCCGGCGCCTGGACCGGAAAGAGCCCGCCGTCCGGCGGCTCGATGCGGGCGACGAACCGCTGCGTCCGATCCGCGCCGCCCTCCTGCCAGCTCGCCCGGAAGAAGACCGTCTCGTTCGAGAAGCCGGTCGCCCGCGGCATGTCGACGTCGTGGACCCGGAGGCCCGCCGCCTGCGGCATGCGGGACTTCATCCAGCGGTCGAGCGCCTCGCGATAGCTCTCCGGATCGGCCACCGCCTTGGTCGGAGGCGCGTCGGCTGCAGACATCGTCATTCTCCTGTCGTCTCGGGGATTTCGAGGCGGTCGACGCTAGCACGCGCCCGGGGCTAGCATGCGCGTTCCAGGAGGCGCGCATGGATCTCGATCTCGCAGGCAAGAGCACGATCATCACCGGCGGCAGCGGCGGCATCGGCCGCGGGCTCGTCCTCGGCTTCGCCGCCGAGGGCGCGAACGTGACGATCGCGACCCGCGACGGCGCGAAGGGCGAGGAGGTCGCGAAGGCGGCGAAGGATCTGCCGGGCAAGGTCCTCGTCGTGCCGACCGACGTGACGCAGGAAGACGCGGTCGAGCGGATGGTCGAGCGGGCGAGCGCGACCTTCGGGCCCGTCGACGTCCTCGTGAACAACGCGGGCGGCGTCTTCTATCCGCGGCCCTTCCTCGAGAAGCCCCGCTCCGAGGCGGAGTGGGAGGTCAACCTCAACATCTGGGGCGTCTGGAACTGCACGCGCGCGGTCGGGCGCAGCATGGTCGAACGCCAGACCGGCAGCATCGTCAACATCACGTCGAACTCCGCCCTCGAGCCGGAGGCCGCCAACATGGTCTCGACCTACGGCGGCACCAAAGGCTTCGTGATGGCCTTCTCGAAGGGCCTCGCCTACGAGTGGGGGCCGCTCGGCGTCCGCATCAACTGCATCGCGCCCGGCTGGATCGTCCCGCACAACGAGAACGACGTCGGCGAGGGCAGCTTCTGGCGCAAGTACGGCTACGAGTTCTTCGGGACGCCCGAAAAGATGGCCGCCGCGGCCGCCTCCGGCGAGGCGCTCTTCAACGTCGCATCGCAGCCGATCCGCCGGATCGGCCGCCCCGAGGACATCGCCGACCTCGCCCTCTTCTTCGCCTCGCGCCGCTCGGCCCACCTGACGGGACAGCTCGTCAGCGTGAGCGGCGGCTCCTACATGCCCTGAACGACCCGATCGATCCCGACCCGAAACCTCCGACGAGGAAAGCCGTGTCCATCTGGCAGCCCGGTCCGCGCCCCGCCTGGGTGCAGGCCCTCAACGAGAACACCGACCCGAGCTGGATCGAGCTCGACCCCGACGCCCTCGCCGCCGAGGCCCGCCGCCGCACGGGCCTCGACGATTTCGGGAGCCCCGATTTCTGGGAGCCCTTCCGCATCTTCGTCGCCTCCCTGCGCGACGAGGCGAAGCTGCATACCGTCGGCCGCCTGATCGCCCGCGACGATCTCCTGAACGCGCTGCAGGCCCGGCTCGAGCTGACCGAGTGGCGGCGGCGCCATCCCGAGATCACGCGCGAGCGGATCGAGAAGCCGATCTTCATCACCGGCCTCCCCCGCACCGGCACGTCGATCACCCACGAGCTGCTCGCCGCCGACCCGCGCCACCGCGCCCCGCGCCACTGGGAGGTCCGCAATCCCTGCCCGCCGCCCGAGACGGCGACCTACCGCAGCGACCCGCGCATCGCGAAGGCCGACCGCCAGATCCGCCTCTGGTGCGAGATCGTCCCCGAGTACGACACGATGCACGAGCTCGGCGGCGACATCCCGGTCGAGGACGTGCAGGTCATGGGCCACTCCTTCGTGTCGGACGAGTGGATGGGTCGTCACGTGGTCCCGAGCTACGCCGCCTGGTACAACGCCTGCGATCGCGTGCCCGCCTTCGCGTTCCACAAGCAGATGCTGCAGAACCT
>JBIPOQ010000546.1:0-2883 GCA_044379055.1 Myxococcota bacterium | reverse complement strand
CGCGATCTCGCGGCCGAGGCCGGGACCGATGCCGGTGACGATGGCGACCTTGCCTGCGAGCAGCATGCTAGGCCGGGAGCGCGAAGCGGCCCGCCGCGCGCGGGATCGGCAGGTCGAGCGAGGTCCGGATGCCCGGCTCCGCATCGCAGACGGCCGCGATCGCGTTGACGCAGTTCATCGCCGTCCAGACGAGCCCGGGCTCCGTCGTCTTCGAGTCGATCGGCGAGAGCGCGCAGCGAACGGACGGATCGCCCTCGATCTCGACCGTGTACTCGATCGGCGCGTCGTAGGGCCAGTTCGGCTCGATCTCCTTCGACATCTTCCAGTAGGTGTTGAACTGGATGACGGGCTTGCCCTTCACGAGGCCCGTGTACTCGAAATGCTGGCCCGCGACGTGGCCCTTCTTGATGACGCCGGCATGGACGGGGACGTCGCGCTTCGCGACGGCGAACTCGTGGCGATGGTCGTAGCCGTCGAGCGCGAAGCCGAGGCCCGCGGCGACCATGTCCATCGACTCGAAGAAAATCCGGCTCATGACGCCCATCAGCGCCGGCGGCTCCTTCGCCGCGTCCGCGGCCGACATGCCGAAGCCGAGCTGCTGCATCACCATCTCCGGGGACTCGCTCCCCTGCGAGAGATCGCAGACCTCGTAGACGGTGATCTTGTCGATCCGCCGGCAGAGCGCCGACAACACGAGCGGGAGCCGATCGCCAGCGAAGCCGGGGTGGATGCCACTGCCGTGGAACGAGACCTTCCCCTTGCGACAGGCCGCCTCGAGCCGCCCGGCGAGGGCGGGATCCTTCACGAACGAGAAGCCGGTCGGCGTGACCAGATTCTTGCCCGACTCGAGGATCGCGCACATCTCGTCGACGTCGGCGAGGAGCGGCGCGTAGAGCACGCAATCCGCGTCGAGGGCCAGCAGCGCCCGCTTGTCGCGCGTCGCCTTCACGCCGAGCGGCGCGATGCCGGCGATCGTGCCCGCATCGACGCCCTCCTTGCTCTCGCCGTGGACCCAGACGCCGGCCAGCGAGAGGGTCGGATCCTCGGCGATCGCCCGGATCGCATAGCGACCGATGCTGCCCGTGGCCCACTGGATGATGCGAATCGGTCGGCGGCCCGCCATCAGCTCTCCCTCGAGTCGACGAAGACCCGGATTCCGTCGCTGCACGCGCGGTCCGGCCCGAGCCTTCTGCACCGCCCCACGCTAGCCCCGATTGCCAGAAACGGGCGACCTCGCGATCCGAAGCCCCGTCGACGCCGCCCCGAAAGGCACTATCGTCGATTCCGCGCCGACCCCGACGCAGGGCGGCCAGGAGGAGCTCCCGATGGGCAATCCGATCGTCGACTGGGTCATCGATGCCGACAGCCACGTCACCGAGCCGCCGGATCTCTTCTCGAAGCGCCTCCCCGCGAAGTTCGCCGCACAGGCCCCCCACGTCACGCGCGACCCGAGAACCGGCAGCGAAGTCTGGGTCGTCGGCGATCGCTCGCCGATCACGCCCGTCGGCCACACCGCGACCGCCGGCTGGAAGGAGCCCTTCCCCTCCGCGCCGAACGGCTTCGCCGAGATCCCCCTCGCCGCCCATGATGCCCACGCCCGGCTGCGGTACATGGATTCGCTCGCGATCTGGGCGATGGCGGTCTATCCCAACGTCGGCGGATTCGGGAGCCAGGTCTTCCTCGGGCTCCAGGATCCCGAGCTGATGCTCGCGTGTGTGCGCGCCTACAACGACTTCCTGACCGATTGGTGCAGCGCCGATTCCCGCCGCCTGATCCCGATCACGGCCCTGCCGTTCTGGGACGTTAAGGCTTCGATCGCCGAGATCGAACGCTGCGCCCGCCTGGGACACAAAGGCATCCTCTTCACCGGCGAGCCGCAATCCCACGGCATGCCCGTGCTCGCGAACCCGCATTGGAACCCGCTCTGGCAATGCGCAGAGGACCACGAACTCCCGATCAGCTTCCACATCGGCGCGGGCAACTTCCAGGGCGCGGCGTTCTGGACCCCCGAAAAGATCGAGCACTACGGCGCCGGCGGCGTCAACGGCATGTTCACGACCGGCCTCTTCCTCGACAACGCCAAGCAGATCGTCGACCTGCTCTTCTCCGGCGTGCTCGCCCGCTACCCGAGGCTGAAGTTCGTCTCCGTCGAGAGCGGCATCGGCTTCATTCCGTTCCTGCTCGAAGCCTGCGACCATACGTTCGAGTACGGGCAGGTCCGCCGCCAGCGACCGGAATTCAAGCTGAAGCCGTCCGAGTACTTCGCGCGCCAGGTCTACGGCTGTTATTTCTTCGAGGAGTACGCGCCGAGCCATCTGCTCGACCGGATCCCGCCGGACAACGTCCTCTTCGAGACGGACTACCCGCATCCGGTCTGTCTCTACGGCAACGTGCGCGAGAAGATCGACGCGGGCCTCGCCGGCGCGAAGCCGGAGAATCGGCGCAAGCTGCTCTTCGACAACGCGGCGCGGCTCTATCGGATCGCGCCGCCGGATCGGGCGCCGACGCTGGCTGTTTGACCGCTCAGGACAGGGAGGCCCGAACAGGCGCGTCGAGAACCGGTCGCTCGAGGACCCGGACCGCGTCCCCGACCGCGACCTCGCCCGGCGCGACGACCCTCCAGTAGATCCCGCGCCGGTTCTCGTCGCGCGTTTCTCGTGCCTGGACGAAGCGGAGCGCGTCGTTTCCGAAGCGCGCATCGAACTTCGAGCAGCCGTTGTGGGGCTTCGGCGTGACCTCCACGACGGCCCGGCCGACCGCGATCCGCGTCCCTGTCGGCAGATTCGCCGCCGAGAGGTCGAGAGTCACGAAGAGATTGTCGCCGAAGGTCGTGAGCGGCTGACCGTTCGCGATCAACGTCGCGAGCCCTGTCTGCATCACAGC
>JBIPOQ010000545.1:0-2885 GCA_044379055.1 Myxococcota bacterium | reverse complement strand
CGGCCGAACCGGCCGCGAGGAGAGGGCCGCGCGACACGTCCGCTCCGCCCCCGGCCGGCAGAGGAGTGACCCGTGGCCTCACAGGATTCCCAGCCCTCCCGCCTCGTCGCGGATCCCGCCTACGACGCGGCCCGTGGCGTGCGAAGGATCGCCCGCGCGCTGCTCTCCGTCTCCGACAAGACGGGCCTCATCGAGCTCGCGAAGGAGCTCGGGGGCCTCGGCGTCGAGCTGGTCGCCTCGGGCGGGACCGCGACGGCGCTGCGCGACGCCGGGCTGCCGGTCCTCGACGTCGCCGAGCTGACCGCGAGCCCCGAGATGCTCGGCGGCCGCGTCAAGACGCTCCATCCGAAGATCCACGGCGGCATCCTCGCCCGGCGCAACCTCGAGTCCGATCGTGCGGACCTCGCGGCCCATGCGATCGGCGAGATCGATCTCGTCGTCTGCAATCTCTACCCGTTCGAGGCGACCGTCTCCCGGCCCGGCGTGACTCGCGCCCAGGCGGTCGAGAACATCGACATCGGCGGTCCGTCGATGATCCGTTCGGCGGCGAAGAATCACGCCTTCGTCGCCGTCGCCTGCGATCCCGCCGACTATCATTCGCTCGCGAGCGAGCTGAGGTCCCTGGGCGGCTTGTCGGATGCGACGCGTCGGCGGCTCGCGCTGAAGGCCTTCGGCCATACGTCCGCCTACGACGCGGCGATCTTCCAGTGGCTCACGGACAACGATCCCGAGATCCCGGCGCCGACCTTCCCCGACCGGCTCTTCATCTCGCTCGAGAAGGCCGAGACGCTCCGCTACGGCGAGAACCCCCATCAGCAGGCCGCCCTCTACGGCCGCTTTTCGGAGATCGCCGAGCTGCTCCACGGCAAGGAGCTCTCCTACAACAACCTGATCGACGCGCAGGCGGCCCTCGCCCTGATCGTCGACTTCATGGCGCCCGGCGCGGACGCCGCGGCGGGTCCCGCGGTCGTCGCGATCCTGAAGCACAACACGCCCTGCGGCGTCGGCCAGGGCACGACGCCCCTCGAGGCCTACGAGCGCGCCTTCGAGACCGATCCCGAATCGCCCTTTGGCGGCATCATCGTCTCGAATCGCCCCTTCGATCTCGCCCTCGCCGCCAAGGTCGACGAGATCTTCACCGAAGTCCTGATCGCCCCCGGCTTCAGCGACGAGGCCCTCGCGCTGCTCAAGAAGAAGAAGAACCGCCGGCTGCTGCGCTTCGACCGGGAGAAGATCGACTCCGCCCAGCTCGAGCTGCGCCGCGTCTTCGGGGGCGTGCTCGTCCAGCAGGCGGATCCGGCGCCCGACGAGGTCGACACCGCGAAGCTCGCGACCCGGCAGGCGCCGAGCGACGCGCAGCGGCGGGCGCTCGAGTTCGCCTGGCGCGTGGTCAAGCACGTGAAGAGCAACGCCATCGTCTTCGCCGCCGAGAACCGCACGCTCGCGATCGGCGGCGGAGCGACCTCGCGCGTCGACGCGGTCCATGCCGCGGCAGCGAAGGCGGCTCGGGTCGGGATCTCGCTCGAGGGGGCGGTGCTCGCGAGCGATGCCTTCTTCCCGTTCGCCGACGGGCTCGAGACGGCCGTCGCGGCCGGGGCGGTCGCCGTCGTCCAGCCGGGCGGGTCGACCCGGGACGAAGAGGTGATCGCAGCGGCCGATCGACTGGGCATTCCGATGCTGCTGACGGGCATGCGGCATTTCAGACACTAGAAACGGAGCAGTCGATTGAAGGTTCTCGTCATCGGCAGCGGCGGACGTGAGCATGCGCTGGTCTGGAAGCTCGCACAGAGCGACCGGCTCGAGCGGCTGCACGTCGCGCCGGGCAGCGCCGCGATGGAGTCGCTCGCGGTCTGCCATCCGGCGGTCAAGGCGAACGACCTGCCGGCGATCGTCGCGCTCGCGCGCGCCGAGGCGATCGACCTCGTCGTCGTCGGACCCGAGGATCCGCTGACGGCGGGCCTCGCCGATCGCCTGCGCGAGGCGGGCATCGCGACCTTCGGGCCTTCGGGCTACGCGGCCCAGCTCGAGGGCAGCAAGGCCTTCGCGAAGGCCTTCATGGTGCGCCACTCGATCCCGACCGCCGGCTACGCCGCCTTCGACGATCCGGCGACCGCCCATGCCCACGTCGATGCCCTCGCGCGGCCCTGCGTCGTCAAGGCCGACGGCCTCGCCGCAGGCAAGGGCGTCGCGATGTGTCCGACGGTCGCCGACGCCCACGTCGCGATCGACGAGATGATGTCCGCCCGCCGCTTCGGCGACGCCGGTCGGCGCGTCGTGATCGAGGAATGGCTTCAGGGCGAAGAGGTCTCCTACTACGCGATCACCGACGGCACGCGCATCGTGACCCTCGCCGCCGCCCAGGACCACAAGCGGGTCGGTGACGGCGATCAGGGCGAGAACACCGGCGGCATGGGCGCCTACTCGCCGGCGCCGGTCGTCACGGAGGCCGTCGAGAAGAAGATCCTCGAGCGCGTCGTGCATCCGGCGATCCGCGGCATGGCGCGCGAGGGACATCCGTATCAAGGGGTGCTGTTCGTCGGGCTCATGATCGACGCGGCGGGCGATCCGTACGTGATCGAGTTCAACGTGCGCTTCGGCGATCCGGAGACGCAGCCGCTGATGGTGCGCATGCAGAGCGATCTCCTGCCGGTGCTCGCGGCGGCGGCCCGGGGCGAGCTCGCGGAGGAGACGTCGATCGCCTGGGGTGAGGCGGCGGTCTGCGTCGTGCTGGCGTCCGGGGGCTATCCGCGGGACTACGCGACCGGCAAGCGGATCTCCGGGCTCGACGATCTCGGTCCCGATGCCGGCGCCGGAGACCTCGTCGTGTTCCACGCCGGAACCCGTCGGCCGGCGGACGGCATCGGCTTCGAAACGGCCGGAGGCCG
>JBIPOQ010000079.1:0-10489 GCA_044379055.1 Myxococcota bacterium | reverse complement strand
ACGGTGTCGCTCGCCCGCAAGGCCGGAGCCCGCGTGCTCGAATCGGAACGGGGGCGTGCCGCCCAGCTGCGGCGCGGTAGCCAGAACGCGAACGGGGACCTGATCTTGTTCCTGCATGCCGATACCCGACTGCCCGATGGCTGGCAGGCAGCCCTCCTGGGGGTCCTGCGGGACCCCGCGGTAGCCGGGGGGGCCTTCGGCTTCCGATTGGCCGAGCGGGGATTCTTCTTTCGCTGGATCGAGCTCTGGGTCGGGGTGCGTAACGCGGTCCTCGGGCTGCCCTACGGCGACCAGGCGATCTTCGTCCGCCGGCGGGTGCTCGAGGCGATGGGGGGCGTGCCGGACGTGCCGCTCTTCGAGGATCTCGACCTCGTGCGGGGGATCAAGGCGCAGGGGCGGCTGGCGCTGCTGCCGCTGGCGGTGACGACCTCCGGAAGGCGTTATGCGCGGGGGCGGCGCTTGCGAACGCTGCTCGGCCACCAGTGGGCGCTGCTCGGCTGGTGGCTCGGCTGGGATCGCGGCCGCCTCGCCCGCAGGCTCGGCCGATGAGCGAGGCCGTCGCCTCGACCGGGGTCGCCGCGGGGCGCGCAGGGGACTCGCCGATCCGGCATGCCCTGCGCCGGCTCTCGGTCTACCTGCGCCGGAACGCCGGCTACTACCTGCTCTGGTTCTTCGTCGTGCTGCTCTACGTCGCGTCGTTCAACCTGCTGCCGCTCACGGTCGGCTGGGCGATCGACGGTCTCGTCGATGGGAACGTCTCGCGCGACGAAGTCTTCCGGCGCTGCTGGATCCTGTTCGGGATCGCCGTGGGCGGCGGCTTCCTGCGCTTCTACTCGCGGCAGCTCGTCTTCGACGCGGCGCGCGAGGTCGAGTACGAGATCCGCAACGATCTCTTCGCCCATCTCCAGACGCTTCCGCAATCCTTCTTCTTCCGCTGGCGCACCGGCGATCTGATGAGCCGCTGCGTCAACGACCTGAACTCGGTGCGCATGCTGCTCGGGCCGGGGCTCCTTTCGGTCGCCCAGAGCCCGATCCTGTTCGTCGGCGCCTTCATCGCGATGTCGACCCTGTCGCTCAAGCTCGCGATCCTGATGATGCTGCCGTATCCGGGCTTCATCCTGATCTCGCGGGTGCTGGGCTCGCGGCTCTATTCGCGGAGCCTCGCGGCCCAGCAATCGCTCTCTTCGATGTCGAACTTCGTCCAGGAGAACGTCGCCGGGATCGCCGTCGTGAAGGCCTACGCGATGGAGCGCGACCAGGCCGAGCGATTCGAGGAGGCGAACGCGCATCTGCGCGAGCAATCCCTCGACCTGGTCCGTGCCAGCGCCGCGATGCCCGCGGTCACCGGCCTGCTGCCCGCCGTCGGCCTCGCCCTCGCGCTCTGGGTCGGCTTCGGCGAGATCCAGGCCGGCCGCATGGGCACCGGCGCGCTCTTCTCGTTCACGATCTTCGCCCGCCAGCTGACCTTCCCGACCTTCATCATGGGCTATGCGATCAGCCTGATGCAGCGCGGGGCGTCGGCGATGCAGCGCATCGACGAGATCCTCTCGGTCCAGCCCACGATCCGCGACGAGGCCGGCAGCGTCGCGCTCGATGCGATCGCCGGCCGGATCGAGTTCCGCAACCTGACGTTCCGCTACGACGATGCGTCCCGCGCGGCGGCCCTCGACGGCATCGACCTCGTCGTCCCGGCCGGAACCAGTCTCGGCGTCGTCGGGCCGGTCGGGTCGGGGAAGTCGACGCTCGCTTCGGTCATCCCGCGGCTCTTCGAGGTCGGCGATGGCCAGCTCTTCATCGACGGCGTCGACGTCAACCGCATCCGGCTCGCGAGCCTGCGGCGCGCCATCGCGATGGTCCCGCAGGACTCGTTCCTGTTCTCGCTGCCGCTGCGCGAGAACATCGCCTACGGCCTGCCCGCCGACGTCCCCTTCGAGCGGATCGAGACGGCCGCCGAGCGCGCTCAGCTCGCCCGCGACGTCGAAGACCTGCCCCATGGCTACGACACCCTCGTCGGCGAGCGGGGCATCATGCTCTCCGGCGGCCAGCGGCAGCGCACGGCGCTCGCCCGCGCCCTCGCCCTCGAGCCGTCGATCCTGATCCTCGACGACACGCTCTCGGCGGTCGACGCCGACACCGAGCGGCGCATCCAGGCGGAGCTCGACCGGATGTTCGCCGGGCGGACGGTGGTGGTCGTCGCGTCGCGGGTGAACTCGGTGCGCAAGCTCGACCAGATCGTGGTCCTCGAGCAGGGGCGGATCGTCGAGCGCGGGAGCCACGTCGAGCTGATGGGGAAGGGCGGTCTCTACGCGCGGCTCGCAACGGAGCAGGCGGCCGAGGAGTCGCGCGCCGAGCGCGAGCAGCGCCTGGCGCGCGAGGCGCTCGCCGCCGTCGTCGGAGAGGGCGCATGAGCGAGCCCGCCAAGAAGATGTCCGACAAACGTCCGAACGACCTCCAGGAAGAGGACGACCTCGGCCGCGCCTACGACGGCCGGCTCCTGTTGCGCCTCTGGCCCTTCGTGCGTCCCTATCGCCGGCAGATCTGGATCACACTCCTGCTCTTCGTGCCGATCTTCGTGCTCGAGCTCGCCCCGGCCTGGATCGTGAAGGTCGGCATGGACCTCGTCCTGCCGGCAGTCGTGCCCGCGGCGGAGGCCGCGCAGGAGGCCGTCGCGAGCGGGGCGGCTCCGGTCGTGATCGCCGGACTGCCGAGCGACTCGATCCCGGGCGGCTGGGCGGCCGAGACGTTGACGGCCCTCCAGCACCGGCTCGCGGTGCCGCCTCCGGGCATCCCGATCGCCGTCTGGCTCGCGTGCCTCTATTTCAGCGTGTCGGTCGCGCTCGGGCTCTTGTCCTGGGTCCACCAGGTCGTGATGGCGACGACCGGCCAGCACGCGATGTTCGACCTGCGGCGCGCCGTCTTCGCCCACATTCAAAAGCTCCCGATGAGCTTCTTCGACACGATGCCGGTCGGGCGCCTCGTGACGCGCTCGACCAACGACGTCGAGAACCTCGCCGAGATGTTCTCCCAGGGCCTCGTCGCGCTGGTCACGGACGTGATCAAGATGCTGGGCTTCGCGGCGGTGCTCTTCCTCGTGTCGCCGAAGCTCACGCTCTACACGTTCGCGATCGTCCCCGTGATGGCGTTCGCGGCGTTCGTCTTCCGCTGGAAGGTGCGCGAGGCCTATCGCGCGGTGCGGGTCAAGATCGCCCGGATCAATACCCAGATCCAGGAGACCGTGACCGGCATGAAGGTCGTCCAGCTCTTCAGCCGCGAGGAGCGCAATCTCGCCGAGTTCGACCGGATGAACGCCGACCACCGCGACGCCTGGCACCAGTCGATCCGCTACGACTCGCTGCTCTTCTCGACGATCGAGGTCGCGACGGGCGTCACGATGGCGGTCATCATCGGCGTCGGCACGGGGCTCGCCGAGGCCGGCATCCTCTACGTCTTCATCGACTACATGCAGCGCTTCTTCATGCCGCTGCGCGACCTGTCGGCCAAGTACTCGGTCATGCAATCGGCGATGGCCTCGAGCGAGCGGATCTTCCAGCTCCTCGACACCGCGCCCGCCGTCCGCGACCTCGTCGACTCGGTCCCGGCGACGGATCCGGCGGTGCAGGGCAGCGTCGAATTCGAGCATGTCTGGTTCCGCTATGGCGGCGACGGGCAGGGCGCCGTCGACCCGAGCGGCAACGGGCCGGGCGCCGACGACGGCGACTGGATCCTGCGCGACGTGTCGTTCCGGGTCTCGCCCGGAGAGAAGGTCGCGTTCGTCGGAGCGACCGGCGCGGGCAAGACGACGATCATCAAGCTGCTGACCCGGCTCTACGACGTCGATCGCGGCACGGTGCGGATCGACGGCGTCGACGTCCGCGCGTTCCCGCAGCACGCGCTCCGACAGCGGATCGCGACCGTGCTCCAGGACGTCTTCCTCTTCAGCGGTACGCTCTCCCGCAACATCGCCCTCGGCCGCCGGGACCTCGACGAGCTCGCGATCCACCGCGCCGCCCGCGCCGTCGAGGCCCACGCCTTCATCGAGCGGCTGCCCGCGGGCTATGCGACGGAGGTGCGCGAGCGGGGCTCCAACTTCTCGACCGGCCAGCGCCAGATCCTCTCCTTCGCCCGGGCCCTGGCCCACGGCGCGCGGGTGCTCGTCCTCGACGAGGCGACCAGCGCGATCGATACGGAGACCGAGGCGGCGATCCAGCGCGGCATCCGCGTCCTGATGGAGGGCAAGACGGCCATCGCGATCGCCCACCGCCTGTCGACGATCCGCGACGTCGACCGCATCTTCGTCCTGGCGGGGGGGCGGATCGTCGAGTCCGGCCCGCACGAGGCCCTGCTTGCCGCAGGTGGGGTGTACGCGCGACTCTACCGGCTGCAGGCCGAGCGCGAAGAGCTCGACGTCTTGACCGCCCGACCCGCCTGACAGGACCCCCGCGTGCCCCAGCCCGAAGACGCCGCCCAGTGGATCATCAAGAAGTGCTTCCCGCGCTCGTTCGGGATCAAGCGCCGGGCGATGCACGCCTGGAAGTTCGGGACGGCGAAATACGTCGTCGTCTCGTTCCCGAAGAGCGGCCGGACCTGGCTCCGCGCGACGCTGACCTTCTACTACGCCGAGCGCTACGGCCTCGTCGATCCGCCGCTGCTCGAGTACGCGAACCTGCACTACCTCGATCATCGCATCCCGAAGATCTACTTCACCCACGACGAAGAGCCGACCCTGCGCCCCGACGAGCTCGGCCGCGACAAGTCGCACTACCGCGGCAAGCACGTGCTCTTCGTCTCCCGGGATCCGCGCGACGTCTGTGTCTCGCTCTACTTCCACCGCCGCCACCGCGATCGCGATCTCGACCAGCCGATCTTCGAGTTCGCAAAGGGTGAGGCCGGAGGCCTTCGGACGACGATCGAGTTCATGAACATCTGGCGCGCGGCGCTGAAGCGGATCCCCGCGTCGCTCGAGATCTCCTACGAATCGATGCACGCCGACTCGGAGGCGACCCTGACGCGCGTCCTGCGCTTCTTCGGCGAGGATCCCGATCCGCGCGCGGTTCGCGTCGCCGTCGAGCGCGCGCGCTTCGATCGGCTGCAATCCCTCGAGCGGGAGGGCGCCTTCGCGAGCGGCCGGCTGACGGCCGCCGACGCCTCGGATGCCGATTCGTTCAAGGTCCGGCGCGGCAAGGTCGGCGGGTTCGCCGACTACTTCGACGCCGAGCAGCAGAAGCGGCTCGACGAGCTCGTGCGGCAGTACGCGACGGAAGACGACGCCGGGGCCGCGCACGCGCGCGCCCGATGAAGCCCCCAGATTTCGATCGCCGGGTCGGCCGCGGGATGGCCGCCGCTCGACCCGGATCGACGAGGAGATGAACCGAGATGGCCCTGTTCGAAGCGATTCCCAGCCCCGATGGCCGCCGCCGCTACAACGTGAAGAGTCCCGTGACGCTCGAGTCGATCGGGCAGTTCGAGTGCGCGACCGCCGAAGAGGTGCAGGCGGCCGTGGCCCGGGCGCGCAAGGCGCAGGCCGAGTGGGCGACGCGCTCCTTCGAGGAGCGCGCCGAGGTCCTCTGGCGTCTCGTCGACCAGTTCGTCGCCCGCCAGGAAGACATCATCGACGTCGTCATCAAGGAGACGGGCAAGCCGCGCAACGAGGCGATCAGCATGGAGGTCCTCGCGCCCTGCATGCAGATCTCGCACTACGCGAAGCGCGCGGCGGGCTACCTGAAGACGGTGCGCAAGCGGCCGAGCGGCGTCATGCGCTTCTCGAAGAAGCTGACCCTCGTCTACCAGCCCCTCGGCGTCGTCGGGCTCATCACGCCCTGGAACGGCCCGGTCGCCCTCGCGGCGAATCCGCTGGCCCAGGCGCTGATGGCGGGCAACGCGGTGGTCCACAAGCCGAGCGAGGTGACCCCGTTCTCGGCCGTCCTGCTCCAGGAGATGACGATCGCCGCGGGCTTTCCGACGGATCTCTATCAGGTCGTCCAGGGCGACGGGCAGACCGGCGCAGCACTGATCGACGCGGGCGTCGACAAGATCTCGTTCACCGGCAGCGTCGCGACCGGCCGCAAGGTCGGCGAGGCCTGTGGCCGCAACCTGATCCCCGTGACCCTCGAGCTCGGCGGCAAGGACGCGATGATCGTCTGCCGCGACGCGGATCTCGATCGCGCGGCGGAAGGAGCCGTCCGCGGCTCCTGCTTCAACGTCGGTCATTACTGCTGCGGGACGGAGCGCATCTACGTCCCCGAGGCGATCTACCAGCCCTTCGTCGACAAGGTCGTCGCCCAGGCCAAGGCCCTGAAGCAGACCGACAAGGGCGAGGGCGACGTCGGCGCCGTCTTCTGGGACAAGCAGATGGACATCATCGAGGCGCACATGGAGGATGCGAAGGCCCGGGGCGCCAAGGTCCTCGTCGGCGGCGAACGCAATCGCAGCCTCTCGGGCTACTTCTTCCCGCCGACCGTCGTCGTCGACGTCGACCACGAGATGGACCTCATGAAGAAGGAGACCTTCGGCCCGATCGTCGCGATCCAGAAGGTGCGCGACGAGGAGGAGGCGCTCCGCCTCGCGAACGACTCCGAGTACGGCCTCTCGGGCAACGTCTGGACGAAGGACCTCGCCCGCGGCGAGGCGCTCGCCGCGCGGATGCAGACGGGCAGCGTCAGCGTCAACGACATCGCGGTGACCTACGGCATCGCGGAGGCACCGTTCGGCGGCCTGAAGTCGAGCGGCGTCGGCCAGGTCAACGGCGAGCTCGGGATCCGCGGGTACTGCCATCTGCACCCGATCATCACGGACACGACGAAGAAGGCGCAGGGCGGGTATCCGTACACGCTGGAGTCGGCGGCGGGGCTGCAGAAGATCGTGAAGAACGTGTTCGGGAATCGGTGGCTGCGGAAGATGTTCGTGTAGGCGAGGGCGGCGTGTCCCGGTGTCGCCGGGGAGGTGAGAGGCGGGAAACTCCAGGATTGCTGTCAAGATGTCGACAGTTAGGCTGTCGATCAGGCGAGGGCATCCGAATTGGCGAACGAATCCCGCATGACCATCCGCCTCGACCCTGCGACGCGCCGAAAGGTGGAAAGGCTCGCTGCTCGCGGCGGCATCTCGCTCAACGAAGCTCTCAATCGACTTCTCCAGCAAGCCCCCGA
Organism: Myxococcota bacterium; assembly: GCA_044379055.1. Taxonomy (GTDB): domain Bacteria; phylum Myxococcota_A; class UBA9160; order UBA9160; family UBA4427; genus UBA4427. The sequence goes on along the minus strand of JBIPOQ010000079.1, from coordinate 3,347 downwards.
CCAGGCCAACACGCCGATCCGGCGGCGGCGATATCGATTGAAGCCGCGCAAGGTCGGCTTCGGATTCGAGATTGCCCAGGCCCGGCAGCTCGCCGCTCAGATGTCCGATGACCGATTCTCTCGAAGCTGAAGGCGGGCCTCGAGCGACCGGTCGAATGGTCGGAGCATCCTTGAAGCTCGCGGACGTTCAGATCCTCTTTTGCGCGATCGATCCGACTGCGGGACTTCCTTCGGCCGCAGCTCGCTGGCTCGAGGATGCAATCAACGGGCGAGAGCCTTTCGGTCTAGCCTGGCCCACGCTTCATCAGCTTCTTCGGCTCGGTACGAATCCCGTGTTTCCGGGTTGCATGTCCAAGGACGAGGCCATCGGCTGGATCGAGGAGTGGCTCGAGGCAGGCGTCGAGCTCGTCTCCGATGCCGACGTCGGCTGGGAGCTGTTCTCGGAGCTCGTCGCCGCTTCGCCGCGCACGCTCCGCAACTCGATCGACGATGCCCACCTCGCCGCCATCGCCATCTCGCGCGGCGCCACGCTCGCGTCATTTGATTCTGACTTCGAGTCCTTCGTCGCACACGGACTCCGATGGGAGAAGCTCGCTTCGGCGTAGTCAGGCGGTTCGTTCGCCTCCCCCATGAAGACTTGGAGCGAAGCGGATGGGGTGGCGCATGGGAAGAATCAGCGGCCTGCTCTTCACCACCGGTAGAGATCATGACGTCGACGGGCACCTTCGGAGCGTCGCCACTCGAGCAAGGGGTCAGGCCTCACTGGCTGAGCCTGAAATGAGCGATTGCGCCGACCACGAGGAAGACCAGGGCGACCCAGTCGGCTCGGACCACGGTCGTGAGTGCCGTGTTCAGTGAGCCGGTGGGATGCGCCAGGACCAGGAAAGAGATGACGCTCACGAAGCCTGCGACCAACGCGATTCGGTGCAGCTCTGGACGGAACGCTGCGTAGGCCAGGAACGTGGCCAGAAGCCCGAATAGGACGGCGCGGTGCCGTAGCAACAATTCGAGGTTGGCTTCTTGTACCGGGATGCCGTAGAGCTGCGACAGCTTCGCTTTACCTAGCACGCCCACGATGGGCAAAGCGTGGATGAGAGCGACGAGGACCAAGGCAGTTGAAACGACGAATCGCAAGGCACAGCCTCCCCGGAAACAAAAACGCGTTTTAGCTGGGGCTACTGAGCAGTGCCACGACCTGGGAGGTGATGGAGCGCGTTGCTCGTTTCGTGGCGCGTCGCCCCGGGCCCCGAAGCCGACGGCGGATTCACGACGGAGGCCCTCGTGAAGTCCATTCTGAAACGCCTCGGGCTTCCCGGAGGCTCGAGTCGTTGCGCCGGCCCGCCGTGGCGGGGCTCTCTCATCCGGCGCGGAGCGTCGTCTCGAAGTCTTCTGGCTGCGCGCTCGCCCCGCCCAAGCCCCCCGTACCCCCGTCTCCAGCTTGGCAGGACCGTGCCTTCGTGGTACCACCTCGGCACCCCCTGAACCCATGATGGGGTCGTCGAGGCAAGCCCTCGTCGGCCCGCGAGATCCCCGCTCGAGACTGCAATGAACGAAGTCCCGATTTCGGCGCGCGAGACGCGCCGGGTGTCGGGCAAGACCGCATGGAAGGGACCGCCATCGGCCGGAGAGGCCGGGTGCGGTCCGAGCAGTTTCGAAATCTGGCTGGTGTGATCCGATTCTGGGCGACTCCGGGTGGTCCTCGTCTAGAATCGTGTGAATCGCGTGAAAATAGCCGCGCCACGGTCGTCGCTTGGGGAGTCCTCGGTTCGGGTCCGAGCGCTGCGGTCTACGGACCCGGCAGCCGGATCGAGCAGGGCAGGACCCGTCCCGACCGAGCCGCTGGCCGATCGATCGAGGGAACGCTTGCGCATCAAGAGTCTGCAGCTCCACGGCTTCAAGTCCTTCGTCGACCGCACGGTCTTCAGCTTCGACGCGGGCATGACCTGCGTCGTCGGGCCGAACGGCTGCGGGAAGTCGAACGTCGTCGACGCCATCAAGTGGGTGATGGGCGAGCAGTCGGCCCGCAAGCTCCGCGGCAAGGGCATGGACGACGTCATCTTCGCGGGCTCGGAGAACCGCCCGCCGATCGGCATGGCCGAGGTCACGCTCACCTTCGACAACGCCGATGGCCAGGCCCCCGCCGCCTACGCCGCCTACAGCGAGATCGAGATCGCGCGCCGGCTCTACCGCTCGGGCGAGTCCGAGTACCTGATGAACAAGGCGCCGGCACGCCTCAAGGACGTCCACGACTTCTTCCGCGATACCGGCATCGGCCTGCGCGGCTACACGATCGTCGAGCAGGGCAAGGTCGCCGAGATCGTCTCCGCCAAGCCCGAGGATCGCCGCGGCCTCATCGAAGAGGCCGCCGGAATCGGCAAGTACAAGGCCCGACGGCGCGAAGCCGAAGGCAAGATGAAGTCGACCGAGCAGAATCTCGTGCGCGTCAACGACGTGCTCGGCGAGATCAAGCGCCAGATCGGGACGCTCGAGCGGCAGGCGAAGAAGGCCGCCCGCTACAAGCGGCTCCACGAGACCCAGCGCATCCTCGAGCTCTCCCTCGCCGCCGACGAGCGGGCGCGACTGCATGCCCAGGTCGCCGACGAAACCGCCTCCCTGACGGCGCTCCGCGAGGCCATCCTCGTCGCCGAGACCCAGCTCGCCGAGCGCGAGCTCGCGGCACAGCAGCAGCGCATCGCGATGACCGAGGCCGAGAAGGCCGTCACGGCCGGTGCCGAGCGGCTCTTCGGGATCCGCAGCGAGATCAAGTCCCTGGAAGGCCGCATCGAGCTCGCCCGCCGCGAGCGGGACACGCTCGAAGAGTCGAGCGAGGCGCGCCGGGGCGAGCTCGCCCAGCTCGCCGAGCAGCTCCAGGTCGCCGAGAACGAGCACCGCACGGCCCGCGCCGAGCTCGAGCAGCTCGAGAGCGGCCTCGCCCAGGAGCAGGCGGCGATCGAGGCCGCCGAGCGCGAGGTCCAGGTCGCCCAGGAGGCCCTGCGCACCCTCGAGTCCGAGCGCGGGCGCAAGAACTCGGCCCACGTCGAGCTGCTGACCTCCGTCGCCCGCCTCGAGGACCGGATCTCGAATCTGCGCGATCGACAGTCGGCGATCGACCAGCGCCTGCGCGGCGTCGATGCCGACGTCGAGGCGCAGCAGACTCAGGCGAGCGAGGCCGGGCGCCTGTTGTCGAGCCTCGAAGAGGGGCTCCGCAACCTGCTCGCTTCCCGGGACCAGTTCCAGGAGCAGCTCCTCGCCGCGATGCGCCAGCACGAAGAGGCGAAGCTCGCCCAGCGCGCAGCCGTCGAGGCCGACAAGGTCGCGGCCCGGGCCGCCCAGATCACGCGTGCCCG
>JBIPOQ010000078.1:0-10490 GCA_044379055.1 Myxococcota bacterium | reverse complement strand
TCGCGATCGAAGGCGAGTGGAACGCGCTCTCGCCGGCCACCGCCCGGTGTCGGCGCTTCGAGCGCCTCGACCGGGACGACGTCGGCTGAGTCCCGGACGCCGTCTCTCCGCCTCGCCTGCGCCGCCTCGCCGCCGACGCGAGGCCGAGGCGAGCGTGATAGAGTCGCGCCGGCCCTTCCTCGAACCGACATGAGGTCCTGCGATGACGACTCCGTTCTGGTGCGTGCTGGCCGTCCTGCTGCTTCCCGTCTTTCTCGCCTTCGCCGGCGGCTACTACCGCGGCAAGGCCTTCGGGACCGCCGACAACAAGAATCCGCGGGCCCAGGCGGCGAAGCTCGAAGGGCCGGGCGCCCGCGCCTACGCCGCCCAGGCGAATGCATGGGAGGCCGCGATCCTGTTCCCTGCCACCGTGTTGACGACCCACGCCGCGGGCCTGTCGGCAGAGGCCGCGACGCCCTGGGCGATCGCATTCGTCGCCTTCCGGATCCTGCACGGAATCTTCTACATCCAGGACCTCGACAAGGCGCGTTCGCTCGCGTTCATGGGCGGCATGGCCTGCATCGTGGCCCTGTTCGTGAAGGCCGCCTGACGCGGAGAGCGACCGGGATCAGAAGAAGCGGTACTCGCTCATCGGGTGGGAGTCGACGCTCTTCATGGCGATGAAGGCCTCGCAGCTCTCGATCATGCGCCGCAGATTCTCGCGGAACTTCGGATCGTTGCCGACCGCATCGTAGAAGGCCTGGGGATTCGAGAGCGCCTCGCTCGGGAAGCCCTCCTCGATGATGCCCTGCCACGGCGGCGCGTCCTGCGTCACGGGCCGGACGACCTCGTTGCGGATGTACGAGAACGTGCTCTGGGTATCGATCGCGACCTGGCGGTGACTCGTCTCCCAGATCTCGAGAAAGCGCGCGTGGGAGAGCCCGGGCTTCGGCTCGATGCAGCCGACCAGGCTGAAGCCCTGCGTTCGCTTGCCCCGGGCGGCGGGGTCCGTCTCGAGGCGCAGTGGCTGGGACTCGACGACGAGGTAGCCGGCGTGGCGACCGGTCCGGGCGCGGATCCATGCCTCGGCGGGGCCCCGATCCTGGATGCACTCGAGCCAGAACGTGAGCAGCGCGTCGGGACGCGCCGGGCCCATGTGGAGCGCAGCGCCGGAAGCGACGTCGCCGTCGCTGATCGACAGCTTGATCCGGGTCGCGCCGACGTCGGCGAGCCCCTTCGGCAGATCGTCGATCAACCGATCTCGAAACCCATCGTTATTCGGGTCGGCGTCGTGTTTCCAGAGCAGATAGACGAGCTTTTCCATAGCTCGGAGCATATGGGCTCCGAACGGAGCTGCCAGGGCCCCGACGGTCCGCTAGATCCCGGTCGCGATCTTCTCGAGCACGCCCTGCGCCGCGCCCTCGATCACCCCCTGGACACGGGCATCGATCCCGAGGGCCTCGCGGGCGCGCTCCAGGGTCTTCTCGCTCGAGCGATCGAGCTGGGTATGGGCGCTCATCCAGTCGTCGACCGAGCCCGCCGGGTCTCCGTCCGCGGTCTCCTCTTTTTCCTCCGCCGTCGGCACGAGCCCCGCGCCCGCGGCATGCGCGAGCTCGTTGGCGAGGGCGACGGTCGCCGCGAGGGGATGCGGATGGCCGTCGCAGAGGACCTGATGGTGCATCGTGATCGCGAGGCGGATGTCGGGCGGCAGCTGCCAGTGCTTCGCCATGATCTCGCCCGCGCGCGCATGGACGCGTTCGACCGCGGGCCAGATGACGAGCAGATCGGGAGGGGCCGCCCGCCGGCCGCCCTTTCCCTTGCGCTCCGCGAGGGCGAGCAGCGTCCCGGCGATCCCCACGTCGTGGAGCAGTCCGGCGAGGAAGGCGAACTCGCCTTCGATCGGCGTGTAGTTGCAGACCAGGCGCGAGAGATGGGCGGTCGAGACCGCGTGGCGACGGATCCGCTCCATCGCATCCCCGTAGGCCTCGCACTTGAAGACGCGCAGGTTCATCGCGATCTCCATCACGATGTCCCGGATCCGCAGCAGGCCGAGACGCATGGTCGCGGCGCGGAGCGAGTTGATCTTGAAGGCACCCGCGAGGGCCGCCGAGCTCGCCTGTTCCAGCACGCGGCCGGCGATCAGGCTGTCGCGCTCGAGCAGGGCGACGACGTCGTCGATCATGACGTCCGCCCGCGACGAGAGCGTCATGAGCTCGACGGCGACCGCCGGCAGCGTCGGCGGTCGATAGTCGGGGGCCTCGAGGCAGGCGAGCAGCTCGGCCACCATCGCGTCCTCGTCGAAGAGCACGTCGTCCCCGGCCCGGATCCGCGCACGGCCCTCGCCGTAGCCTTCCTGTCCCCGCGTCTTGCCGAGCCCCTGCGATGCCAAGCTCCACTCCTTCGAACCGCGCCGAGCCCTACGGAGGGGCAACTGCAGGTCAGTGATCGGTCCGCGGTCCCGATGCTTGAGCGGATCCCGGGGCGCGGGCGCCGGCGCGCGGGGCGACACGCGGCGAGCGACACGCCCCGCGGCGGAGAGTCCGGTCTTCACCCGGATCCGGGCAGGGAATTCCGACCAGCCCCGAAGCGCGACGCGCTCCGCCGCGAAGCCGCGCGCCAATACGCCCTCGAGCCCGACGGGGGGGCGGCCCGAAGCGAGGTCTGGTGGTTCGAGCTCCGGCCGCGCGCCGAGGATGCGCCGATCAGGGCGTCGGAAACGCGCTGAGGGTTCGCCCGGCGACCCGCTCGGCCGCGGCCCGGAAGCCCTCCGTCGAGACCGCCTCGCCGCGCGGAAGAAGTCGGACGACGTCATCGAGCCCCGCCGCGTTCCCGCGCGCAGCGCGGATCTCCGCGTCGAGGGCCTGCAGGACCCCGACGGCTCGCGCGGTGACCGCTCCCTGCGAGCGCGCCGCGCCAAGCGGCCCCGCCTGCTTCGCCCACTCCGCGAGTCGCGCGTGGGCCTTCGCGGAGCGGCTCTCCGAGATCGCCCCCGATCGGCGCAGGACCTCGAGCGAGTAGTATTCGGCCAGCCCCTCGACGATCCAGTCGGCGCCCGGCGCGCTGCGGGCGCCCATCGCGACGTGGACCAGCTCGTGGATGAACGTGCTCGTCCCGTTCTCGCTGATCAGCGGGCGATCGGCATGGACGAAGAGCGAGCCCGGTCCGGAGAGCGCACCGCGCCACATCGGATCGCCCGCGCTCACGACCAGCAGTCGCTCGGGAAAGTCCGGGAAGATCGTCTGGAGCGTCGGCAGCGTGAAGCGGAAGAAGGCGAGCATGTCGAGGCGACGGACGCCCTGCCCGATCGGCGCCGCGATCGAGAGCCGCGTGTTCCCCACCTTCTCGCGCCGCACGCCGAGCTTGCCGACCAGGATCCAGCCCGTCGGTCGATCGAAGAGCCGCTGCGGATTGTCGATCGCGAATCGTCCGCTCGCATACCGCGGGAAGGGGGTCGCGACGGACCAGCCTTCCGGCAGGTCGAGGGTGAGCTTCGCCTTCGACTGGGTGCCGTCCTGCATGTCGAGATGAACCGGCGGGACGAGATCGTCCCCCCGGAAGAGCGCCCAGCTCTCGGTGACGCGACCGTCGTAGCGGCCGACGTCGCGCTGGCTCTCGAGGTTCACCCGATACTGGAGCCAGGCGTCCTTGCGCGGCGGCGTCCAGTAGACCTGGTCGCCCTCGACCCGGACCCGACCCGTGCCCTTGAAGTCCCGATAGCGCGTCGGATCGACGCGCAGGCGCATCCAACGCACCCACTCGGGATGGCTCGCGAGCCGGATCCGCACGGTCGCCACGGGATTGCCGGGCTTGAGCCAGGCCGTGTAGACGACGCGATAGGACGGACGACCAGCGCCCACCGCGGGACGCGCCGCCGGCACGGCAGACCCGTCCGGCGCACCGGCCTCCGCACCCGACGCGCCGATCAGCCCCGCCAGGCAGAAGAGCAGGAGGAGCGCCGATCCGATCGCCCCGCTGCGACGACGCCCGACCACAGAGGGCACCGCCCGCGACGGCCCTCGCTCGCGATCGCCCGAGGCGATCCGCTTCATCGGTCGATCCTCCCGGACGCGAACGGCGCGCTGGCCTTGAAGCCCGCCTCTTCGACCGCATGACGCAGGGCGCGTTCGACCCGCGGCGCCAGACGTTCGATGTATTCGGGATCGAAGAGCGTCCAATGGGTTCCCTCGATCTCCTCGACCGCGAAGCGGCCCCGGGCGAGCGGCCACCAGCCGAGCGCCGGATCGTCGCCCGAGCGCTCCCGCGACTCCCGGGTCCGGAGCAAGGCGATCGGCAGCGAAGTCGGATGGCTGCGGTACTTGAGATAGGCGACGTGGATCGTGCGTTGCAGGAACGTCATGCGCTCGCCGGTGAAGCGCGTGACGATCAAGCCCTCGGGCGGGGGCGCAGAAGCGGCCGCTGCCTTCGCGTTCGCTACGCGCGTCGCGCCGCGTTGCTGCTTCTTCTCGGCCCGCGCCGCCCGGCGGGCCCGGCGCTCGCGCCGCTTCTCGAGGCCACGGAACGGGTCGAGGCGCGCGCGGAGATAGGCGAGACGCTCGCGCCGCGTCTCGAGCGAGCTGTATTCGACGAGCTGCCGACCGAGCTTGCGCAGGCGCGTCGGCATCTTCACGCCGGGCTTCGTCTCGGGGCGCGCCTTCGGCTTGCGGGTATCGATCATCAACACGAGACCGACCTGCTGCCCTTCGGCCGCGAGACGCTCGCCGAGCTCGAGGGCCATCACGCCCCCGAACGACCAGCCGCCGAGCAGCCACTCGCCCTGGAAATCGAGCCGACGGATCATCGGCATCAGGAGCTCGACCCATTCGTCCGTCGTGCGCGGATACTCCTCGAGAGTCGCGAAGTCGGGCGGCGCGAGCGAGTAGATCGGCTGCTCGGGCCCCAGCACCCGGGCGAGGGTGCGAAAATGCTCGCCCTCCTTCGACCAGGTCCGGATCGTGACGAGGGGCGGCCGCGAGCCCCCGGCGTTGTAGACGAGGATGTCGGCGGCCGCGGTCCGCTCGCGATCGGGCTCCCCGTTCGTCGGGACCTCGAGGAGCGTCAGCTCGTCGGGCGTCTTCACGGACTTCAAGCGCCTCCCCTCACCCGCCGACCTGGTACATCTCGACGCGCTCCCGCCGTCGCTCGGCCGCGCCTTCGATCTGCAGGATCTGCTGGCGCTCCTCGCTGTAGCGGTCGCGACGTGCGCTCCAGGTCGAGGCGATCCGCTCGCGCAGGACGTCGTCGCTCGATCCGTCGCGGAGCGCCGTGCGCAGATCGACGCCGCCGGTCGCGAAGAGACAAGTCACGAGCGAGCCCTCGGTCGTCAGCCGCGCGCGGGTGCAGGCTCCGCAGAAGGGCTGCGAGACGCTGGTGATCACGCCGATCTCGCCGCCCCCATCGAGGTACCGCCAGCGCGCCGCGACCTCGCCACGGTAGTTCGGCACCGCCGGCTCGAGCGGCAACGCGGCACCGATCCGCTCGACGATCTCGGCCCCGGTCACGACCTCTTCCATGCGCCATTGATTGCGCGTCCCGACGTCCATGAACTCGATGAAGCGGACGATGTGGCCCGTGCCATGGAAGTGGCGGGCGAGGTCCACGATCCCCTCGTCGTTCACGCCCCGCTGTACCACGCAGTTGATCTTGAGCCGCTCGAAGCCCGCGGCCTCGGCGGCGCGGATCCCCTCGAGCACGCGGTCGACGGAGAAGCGCTCCCCGCTCATGCGGTGGAAGATCGCGGGGTCGAGGCTGTCGAGGGACACGGTGATCCGGCGCAGGCCGGCGCGGGCCAGGGCCTCGGCATGGCGCGGTAGCAGGCTGCCGTTGGTCGTGAGGGCGAGGTCGAGGCCCGGACCGAGGGCCGCGAGCTTCGCGATCAGGTCCTCGAGGCCGTGGCGCAGGAGGGGCTCACCGCCCGTGATCCGGATCTTCTCGACCCCGAAGCCGACGAAGAGCCGGACCAGCCGCTCGATCTCCTCGAAGGTCAGGATCTCGTTGCGGGGCAGGAAGGCGTATTTCTCCCCGAAGATCTCGGCGGGCATGCAGTACGGGCAGCGGAAGTTGCAACGATCCGTCACCGAGATGCGCAGGTCCCGGAGCGGCCGGCCCAGGCGGTCCGACAATCCCGTCCCCGGGCTCCCGGCCGGCGTCCCGTCTTCGATCGGAGGCTGCTGCTGCACGTTGGAACCCAATGGCGGACGCTCGTGAGGGAGGCGCGGGGCCCGGTCGGCTTGACCGCCGGGTATCGTATCGTACGCTGCCGACCCTGCATCGGCCCGATCGGGCCTGCCTCCGCCCCCCCGACCCGCTCGGCGCGAGGGCCCGCGGAGGACGCGGTTGCACGAGAGCTGCGGGTGCACAGACTCCGCCGAGTGCGCGAACCCGCGCGAAGGAAGAGAACGTGGTCCAGCTCGAGTTGACCGAAGCCGCGGCCCGCAAGGCCAAGAACCTGCTCGCGACGAGCGACCAGCCCGGAGGGGCGCTCCGCGTCGCCGTCCGCAACGGCGGCTGCAGCGGCATGCGCTACGAGCTGCTCTTCGACGGAGAGAGCCGGCCCGACGACGACCAGCTCGAATTCGACGGGCTTCGGGTCCTCGTCGATGCCGAGAGCGCCCGCTTCCTCGACGGCATCCGCATCGACTACTCCGACGCGCTCAACGACGCTGGCTTCAAGATCCAGAACCCGAAGGCCCAGGAAACCTGCGGCTGCGGCGAGAGCTTCTCTTTGTAGTCGACGGGCCGCGGCTCAGCCGAGCTCGGAGACGTGGGTGATCACGCGCCCGACGAGGCCGTACTCGCGGGCCTGCTCGGCGTCCATCCAGTAGTTGCGGTCGGAGTCCTTCGCGACGCGCTCGATGGATTGCCCGGTCTCGGAGGCGATCAACGCGTTCAGCCGCTCGCGCACCTTGAGGATCTCCTCCGCCTCGATCCGGATGTCGGTGGCCTGGCCGCCGGCACCGCCCGAGGGCTGGTGCAGCAGGAAGCGCGTGTGGGGCAGCGAATAACGCCGCTCCCGGGGCGCGCCGAAGAGGATCGGGACGGCGATGCTCGCGACCCAGCCCGTGCCGATCGTGACGACCGGCGACTCGATGAAGCGCAGCATGTCGTGGATCGCCATGCCGGAGTCGACGTGGCCGCCCTGCGACGTGATCAGGACGCGGATCGGGTCGTGATTCTCGGCTTCGAGGATCAGCAGCTTCTCGATCGTCCGCTCGGCGAGCTTGTCGTCGACCGCCCCCGAGACGAGCACGGTCCGCGTCTTCAGCATGCGGAGCCCGAGGCCCTCGTCCCTCGGCGCCTTCTCGTCGGACTTGCCCGCCATGCTCTTCCCCTCGATACCCGTCTGCGACCCGATGGATCGAAGGCTCTCGAATCGCTCTTCCCGCTCGCGCCGGCTCAAATCGTTTCCCCTCATGATCGCCCCCTTCGACGATCGATCGCGCGCCCTGCCCCGAAAATCGCGCGCCCGGCGCCTTCGCTCCCGAGCCCGCTCGAACCCGCCGGACATTAGCAGCCCCCGTCGCCGGGTAGCTCGTCGGCGATCGCTGCGGCCTCCCCGGAATCCTCCTCCCTGTCTACACTCGCGGCCGCCCGGGCCCCTCCACCCGGCCGAGACAGGATCCGAGCCCCGATGGAAGTCCCGCTCCTCGTCACCGACTTCTTCCGCCGCGCCGCCCGCCACTACCCGACCAAGCTCGCCCTCGTCGATGGCCCGCGGCGGTTCCTCTACCGTGACCTCGAGGACCGCATCGATCGGTTCTCGAACGCACTGCTCGCCCTCGGCCTCGTGCCCGGGGACCGCGTCTGCATGCTCTCGCCGAACTCCCATTTCTACTTCGAGAGCTTCTTCGCGACCGCACAGGCGGGACTCGTCCTCGTCCCCCTCAACTACCGCCTGGTCGCCGCGGACCACGCCTACATCCTGAACCATGCCGGCGTCGCGGCCGTCCTCGTCGACGCCGAGTACACCGGGGTCGTCGACGCCCTGCGCGACCAGCTCCCGAACGTGCGCCATTGGATCGTCGCCACGGACGACGCTCCGGTCCCGCCCGGCTGGACCGCCTGGAACGACCTCGTCGCGAGCGCCCCGCCCGGGCGACCGACCCTTGCGAAGCCCCTCGGCGAGAACGACCTCGTCTCCATCAATTACACCTCGGGGACGACCAGTCGGCCGAAGGGCGTGATGCTGACGCATCGCAACTGTTATCTGAACGCCTACAACCTGATCGCACACCTCGGCATCCGCCACGACGACGTCGAGCTCTGGACTTTGCCGATGTTCCACTGCAACGGCTGGGGCGGCGTCTATGCGCTGACCGGCATGGGCGGCACCCACGTGATCCTGCGCAGCGTCGACGGCGAGGCGATCCATCGCCTGATCGCGGACGAGGGCGTGACCTTCGCCTGCATGGCGCCGGCGGTGCTCCGGACGATCCTCGACTACCCCGACAAGCAGCGCTTCGCGGCCCGGACGAAGCCGCGCTTCACGGTCGCCGGGGCCCCGCCCCCCGCCGCCTTCATCGAGCGCCTCGAGGGCGAGCTCGGCTGGTCGTTCCTCCAGATCTACGGCCTGACCGAGACCGCACCGCTGCTCACCGTGTCGGCGCCCGATGCCATGACCGAGGCTTCGGACTGGGCGCGCCGCGCCCGCGCGGGCATCTCGGGCATCGGTGTCGAAATCGCGATCCTCGGCGACGACGGTCGGCCCGTCGCCCGGGACGGCGTCGCCATCGGCGAGGTCTGCGCGCGATCGAACGTCGTCTTCGCCGGCTACTACGATCAGCCGGACCAGACCGCCGCCGCGATGGAGGGGGGCTGGTTCCACACCGGCGATCTCGCGGTCTGGGACGCGCTCGAGAACATCCACATCGTCGATCGCAAGAAGGACGTGATCATTTCGGGCGGCGAGAACATCAGCAGCTCGGAGATCGAGGACTGCCTCTACCAGCATCCGGCGGTGCTCGAGTGCGCGGTGATCGGCGTGCCGGATCCGAAATGGGGCGAGACCCCGCTCGCGCTGGTCGTGCCGCGGGCGGGCGCGCGCTTCGACGCCCGGGAGCTCATCGCGTTCTGCCGCGAGCGACTCGCCCATTTCAAGTGTCCGTCGCGGATCGAGCAGGTCGACGCGCTCCCGCGGACGGCGACCGGCAAGCTGCAGAAGTTCAAGCTGCGCGAAGCGTGGTGGACCGGCGACCGGCGGGTGCAATGAGCTTTCGACGCCTGGCCGGGGGAGCCCGCGCCTGCGCGTCTTCGAAGTCCATGGGGAGGAATGCATGAGCGGGCACGGCAGCGGATCGGGCAGGACGAAGCGGGAGGCGCTCTGGCTGGTCGCCCTGGCGTATGGCGTGGCTCTGGCGGCCGGCTGGATCACGCTCGCGGTCGCCCCCATCGCGGATCCGCTCTGGCGCACCTTCGCCGCAGACGCGGTGGCGACGGTCGTGATCTTCGGCTTCAGCTTCGCCTGGGACAACTCGAGCTTCTACGACGCCTACTGGAGCGTGATTCCGATCGCGATCGTGCTGTATTGGATGACGCTGGCCGACGCCGCCGTGCCCGGCCTTCGGCTCGCGGCCCTGGGTGTCGTCGTGGGGGTCTGGGGCGTGCGATTGACCTGGAACTGGGCCCGCGGCTGGACCGGCCTCGACCACGAGGACTGGCGCTACGTCGGATTCCGCGAGCTGGCGCCGGGCTTCTACTGGCCGATCAGCTTTCTCGGCATCCATTTCTTCCCGACGGTGATCGTGTTCGCCGGCCTCGCGGCGCTCTACCCCGCCGTCGTGCAGGGCGGACGCCCGTTCGGGCTCCTCGATCTCGTCGCGCTCGCCGTCGGGATCGCGGGCATCGCCTTCGAATGGATCGCCGACGATCAGCTGCGCGCCTTCACGACGGGTCCGAAGCGCCCGGGCGAGACCCTGCGCACCGGCCTCTGGCGCTATTCGCGCCATCCGAACTACCTCGGCGAGATCCTCGTCTGGTGGAGCTTCTTCCTGTTCGGCTGGGCGGCGGACCCGGCCTGGGCGAAGCTCGGCGTGCTCGCCCCGCTCGCCATGACGGGCATGTTCCTGCTCGTGAGCATTCCGCTCATCGAGAAACGCGCTCTCGAGCGCCGCACCGCCTACCAGCGCGTGATCGACGAAACCTCGATGCTGATCCCGCTCCCCCCGCGTACGCGCAAAGGCGGCTGATCGCCGCCCGGCGCTCGACACCCGACAACGTCCGGAACCTCGAGCCCAAGAGAGCGCGTGCAGTGCGCGACTCCCGGCACGCGCTCATCCGACCAGAAGCTGCTTGAAGATCTCGAAGGTGTCCCGCTCTTCTTCCTGGACGTTGCCGTCGGCGGCGATCAGCCCCTCGATCGCCTCGACGAAATGGCGTCGATGGCCGGCGGGAATCGAGGTCGGATCGAGGTGCTCGATCCGCGGCGGCCGAACGAGCCACTGATCGACCTGACGCCGCTCGTCGTCGTCGAGATCGAGCCGTCGGATCAGGCCGGCGATGAAATCGCGTTCCTCGGG
>JBIPOQ010000543.1:0-2894 GCA_044379055.1 Myxococcota bacterium | reverse complement strand
CGCCATCGACATCAGCTTCAGGCCCTGCGCGTGGAGCGGCATGATCTTGCGGTCGGGGGTCGTGTCGGGCCGGCCGTGGGCGCCCGTCAGGAGCGCGAGCGAGGGGCCGTAGACGTCGGCGTCGAGGACGCCGACCTTGGCACCGCGGGCGAGCAGGGTCAGCGCGAGATTGATCGCGGTCGTGCTCTTGCCGACACCGCCCTTGCCCGAGGCGACGGCGATGATGTTGCGCACGCCCGGGAGGCTCGCCATCTGCGAGCCCGCCGTCTGGCCGCGGGCGGCCTGGCGCGTGTTCGCGGTCATCGTGACGGCGACGTCGTCGACTCCGTCGAGGGCCAGCACCCGCTCGCGGGCCGCGCGCTCGAACTCGGCCTTGACCGGGCAGGCGGGGGTCGTCAGCTCGATCGAGAAGGAGACGCGCGGGCCCTCGATCTTCAGGTCCTTGATGAAGCCGAGATCCACGATGCTCTTCTGGAAGTCGGGATCGACGATCGGGCGCAGGGCGTCGAGCACCTGGGCGGCGCTCACGGGCTGGGACATGGGCTTTCCTTTCGAAGAAGACCGGGCGACGAGGATGCCATGGGGCCGTCGCGGGCCGCCGGAGATTAGCAGCCCGCCCGGGCCGAGACTCGCCGCCGACCGCCGCTACGCTGGCGGGACAGTGCGGCCCGTCGGCGATCGAGGCCGCCAGGGGAGGTTCGATGACCAATCTCGACGACGCGTACGCGCGGTTCCTGCTCGTCGATTTCGAGTACGGCGCCGGCTTCGCGAACCACGGCCCCATGGCGGTCGAGGCGCTCGAGTCGATCGGCCACCCGGCCCTGATCCCCGCCTTCGTCGACAGCTACGCGCCGCGGATCCATCCCGCCCGGCCCGGTCGGCCCCTGCAGGCCGACGAGCTCGCGACGGCCCTCGGCCAGCCGGATCGCGCGGCGGACTGGGCGGCCCATTACGAGGCGGCGCTCGCCGGCGGCGACTGGCGAGCGGTCGCGCTCCCGGCGGTGCGGACCTTGCTCCCGGGACTTTCGGCGGCCGCGGGCCATGGCTTGCTGCGGACGGTGCACGCCCTGCGGGCCCTCGAGCGCGACGACAATCCGATCCGCCGGCGCGAGCTCGCCCGGGGCCTCGCCTACTGGTCGGCGACGTTCCGGCGCCTCCCGGGCGAGCCCGGTCGCCAGGCGGCGTCGGGCGGATCGCCGGGCGGCGTCTCGTTCCCCGATGTCGCGGCGCTTCTCCGGGATCTCCCGAAGCTCTCGGGCTGCGGGCGATCGGCGGAGACCTTCGTCGAGTCGATGCGGCGGCTCGACGATCGGGCCGATTTCCGCGACGCGATCGAGCGGTTCCCGCTGCCCGCGGAGGCCGAGGTCGACGCCTTCCTCGGCGCCCTCTGTCGCGAGGCGGCCGGGCTCTACGTCGCCCACGCCGAGGCCCGCATCGCCTACGTCCACACCGTCACGATTCCGAGCGCCGTGCGCTGGCTCGCGCCGCGGCTCGGGGCGGCGGATGCGCGGCGAGCGGCGGGCCACGCGCTCCAGGCGGTGGCGGCGTTCCACGCGCTGCTCGGGTCGACACCCGCGCGGGAGACGGTGGACGAGGAGGTCGCGCGGACGGCGGAGAGCTGGGACGAGATCCGCTATCGCGCGGCCTGCTCGCTCGAGGAGCACGCGGTCAAGCTCGCCGAGGCCTGCTGGCGCGAGGATCGGCTCGGCGCCGATCCGGTGCTTCGCCTCGCCGCGGCGGATGCGGCGCTCCGGCTCGAGGGCAATCCGAACGCGGCGCGCTGACGGGGCCGCTCGGCGCGCTCCGGCTTCGCCTCCGCGGACGCCAAAGGGCTATGCGGCCGCGGCGGTGCCCGAGGCGGGCGCGGAGGTTGCTCGCTTCAGGACCTCGCGGTACCCGCCCTCGCTGACGAGCGCGCCCTCGAGCAGCCCGCGCTCGCGCAGGATCGCGTGCAGTCGTGGGAGCCGGTAGTGCGGCACGGTCATCAACAGATGGTGCTCGAGGTGGTAGTTCACGAATGCGGGGGCGAAGAGCAGCCGCTCCCACCCCCGCACGAGCGTGGTCCGCGTGTTGCGGAGCGGATCCTCGGCCGGGCCCGCCATCGCGTGCTCGGCGATCGAGCGGATGCGGAGCGCGAGGCGGTAGGTCGTGAGCAGCGAGACGACCCAGAGCAGGTAGAGCTCCGGGCGTCCGAACACCGCCGGCACCGCGAAGATCGCCGCGTTCGAAGCGGCGAAGGGGACGAGCTTGTGCCAGCCGACGTCGGGCTTCTCGCCCGGGCGCAGGCCCTGGTTGCGCTGGCTCCGCCCGCTGCCGAGGCCGAGATCGCGCTTCACCGTCGCCCGGATCTGCTGGAAGCCGGTCTGGCCCGAGAGGTCGCGAAAGACCTTGCGGGCGAAGCTGCGCCGCGTGATCGGGAAGGGCGCGGTCAGGCCGACGTCGGGATCGGCGGGGGTCCCGGTGTGGGCGTGGTGGATCAGATGGTCGGCGCGGTAGGGATGGACGTCGGCGAAGACCGGGTAGGCGCCGAGCCAGTTGCCGAGGCGATCGTTCCACTTCCGGTCGGAGAAGAGGCTCCGGTGGGATGCCTCGTGCATCACGATCGCGCAGCCGAGCTGGCGCCCGCCGATCACGAAGAGGGCGACCGCGATCGTGAGCGGGTTCGCCGACCAGCCGACGAGCGCCATGCTCGCGAAGACGAGTCCCCAGTTGACCAGGAGGGTCCGGGCGCTCCGGCGATCGTCGAAGGCGAGCACCTCGCGCAGCTCCTCTCTCGAGAGATTCTGCTTCCAGTGGGCCTCGGCCGCTTCCGCGGCTCGCAGGTCCGGCGGGACGAGCGCGTCGGTCGCTTGCATGATCGTCGATCTTAGTCGTCGCCCCGACGCGTGCCCATA
>JBIPOQ010000544.1:0-2894 GCA_044379055.1 Myxococcota bacterium | reverse complement strand
CCTCGTCGACGCGTTCAACGAACGCTGGCGCAGCGAGAACTGGACCGGCCTGACCGGCGCCTGGGACCACGCGGCCCGCCTCGACGTCCTCGACGGCGACGGCATCGCCGCCGAGGTCGTCTTCCCCGACGGGATCACCGAGTTCAACAGCCCGCCCTTCGGCGCCGACCTCGGCCTCGCGACCGAGGGCGTCGATCCCGAGCTGCAATGGGCCGGCGCCCGCGCGCACAACCGCTGGCTCGCCGAGCTCTGCCAGATGGCGCCCGAGCGCCACATCGGGCTCGCCGTCGTGCCGGCGCTCTGGGACGTCGACGAGGCCGTGCGCGAGGTCCGCTGGGCCCGGGCGAACGGGCTGCGCGGCGTGCTGCTGCCGGTCGTGTGGGGCAAGCAGCCGCCCTATCACCTCCGCCGCTACGACCCGCTCTGGGCCGTCTGCGCCGAGCTCGCGATGCCCGTCCATTTTCATTCCGGCCCGGCGGCGCGCGACGACGCCTTCGCGCTCGAGCCCGACGGATCGCTCGCGGCGGGCGCGATGGGGATCTACACGTCCGAGGTCTGCTGGTGGCTCGTCCGGCCGCTGACCTTCCTGATCTGGGGTGGCGTCTTCGAGCGCTTTCCAGCGCTAAGGGTCGCCGTGACCGAGGGCAGCTGCATCTGGGTCCCCGAGTATCTCGCACTGCTCGACCATCGTTATTCGACCCATCATGCGAACGCCAAGATGGGCGATTTCTCGGCCCACCTCCCGCTTCGGCCGAGCGACTACTTCCGGCGCAACGTCGCCGTCGGGGCGTCGGTCCTCGCCCGGCGCGAGGTCGAGATGCGCGGGGCGATCGGCGTCGAGTCGATCCAGTGGGGCAGCGACTATCCGCATCCGGAGGGGACCTGGCCGGCGACCCGGGACGCGCGCATCGAGGCCCTGCGCGGCGTTCCGCAGGACGAGATCGCAGCGATGCTGGGCGGGAATGCCGTGCGCTTCTACGGCCTCGATGCCGAGAAGCTCGCGCCGATCGCGGCGCGAATCGGACCGGAGCAGGCGATCTTCGAGTAGGCGCAGCCCGCTCATCCAGGGTTCTCCCGATGCTCCGGCATGCAGCGACCCACGGCGCTCACGGGGATCGCAGGTAGCCCAGCAGCGCGCGCATCAAGCGCGCCTCGAGGTTCGCCGCGGGACCACCGGGGGCGTCGATGTCCGCCTCGACGAGGGCGCGCGCGATCGCGAGACAGTCCTGCGCGGCCTGGCGCGGAAGGCTCGCGGCGAGCTCGCGGCGGTGACGGGTCAGGAGTCGCTGGACGCTCCCGACGAGCTGGTGCTCGGACTCCCGCAGGCGCGGCCCGAGCGGCAGGCGCCGCTCCTCGTGGTCGAGGGCAGCCGCCAGGAGTGGCTCGGTGTACTGCTGCCGGATCGCCAGCCGGACGAGGGCGCGGACCGCAAACTCGAGCGGACGCCCCTCGCTCTCCGAAGCGACCGCCTCGATCGCCGCCCGCAGATCCGTATGGGCACGCTCGATCAAGGCGGCGCAGAGCGCATCCTTGCTCGGAAAGTACTGGTAGAGCGATCCGACGCTGACCCCGGCGGTCTCCGCCACGCGGTTCGTGTTGAAACCGACGAGCGAGTCCCGGGCCAGAACGCGAGCCGCCGCGTCGAGGATCGCCTTCACGGTTTCTCGAGATCGCGCCTGACTCGGCGATTTGCGCGGCTGAAGGCGGTTCTTCGGCATCGCGATGGGTCCCCTCGAAATGCGAGTCGCCAATGTGAGGAATCGCTCGTATCATGCCGGACATGCGAAAGACACACCAGACCGGGTCCGGGCCGATCGATCTCGCCGGGGAGCCCCCCGCCAATGGAGCGTGCAAAGCCTTGCCGGGCGTGTTCGAGCCCGTCGTGGACCGCAATCGCTGCGAAGGCAAGGGCCCCTGCGTCGCCGCCTGCCCCGAGCGCGTCCTCGAGATGGGGATCCTCGACGACGAGCAACGCAGCGCGCTCTCGATGCTCGGTCGGCTGAAGGCCTGGGCGCACGGCGGCCGCCAGGTCCAGATCGCCGAGCCCGACGCCTGCCGGGCCTGTGGCGCCTGCGTTCGGGTCTGTCCCGAGCACGCGATCACGCTTCGCCGACGAAGTCCCTGACTCGAGAAGGAGCGCTCCATGGAGACGTCCACACACCGCCCTGCCCGGCCGGCCTTCGACGCGTTCTACGCCGATCATTTCTGCGTCGAACACCGCCACCCCGCCAATCGAGCGCTGCACGTCCTCGGCGTTCTCTTCGGTCTCGCCTGGCTGCCCCTGACGCTGCTCTGGTCTCTGCCCTGGCTCGTGCTGCTCTGGCCGGTGGTCCACGCGGCCCCCGGCCTGCTCGGCCACCGACTCTTCGAGCGCAACGAAGCGATCGGCGACCTCCGCGTGACCCGCAACGACTTCTCGCCGTTCTGGTTCATCGCGGCCAACCACCGGATGGCCTTCGAATCCCTGCTCGGTCGATGGGCCAGGGATCGAAAGAACGGTTGATCGGCGAGCGGCCGCCCGGGCTCGAGGACCAGGCCGGCGGGCCGGCGCGGAGCGCGGGACATCGATCGTCTCCCTCGATGGTCGTAATCTTAATAATCGATTTTACCGCTCTTCTGATCGACCCGATCCTCTCTCCACCGCGAACGAGACGCGCAGCGCCGGACCGGCGCCGCGCCCGGACCGGACGGGGCCCGCGCGTATCGGGCCCCGACGGCGCCCGCGCACACGACGGAGGATCGAGGCATGTCGACGGCAAGACGAGGACCGATCGAGGTGGGCCAGGCGATTCCGAGCGCTCGGGTGAGCGTCCAGACCGAGACGGGCTGGCAATCGGTGGACGCGCGGACGCTCTTCGCGGGACGCAACGTGGTGCTCTTCGCCCTGCCCGGCG
>JBIPOQ010000541.1:0-2903 GCA_044379055.1 Myxococcota bacterium | reverse complement strand
TCCGAGCAATCCCATCGAAAACACCCCCCATGCCATCGCCGACCCGAGCGGGCCAGAAAATCGGGCTCCCGGGAGAGGCGAGCCTTCCCCGGGAGCCCGGCCGAGAAACCGCACGATCGACCCGGAGGTCGATCGCTGGCGCTACTCGATCGGTCGAGCCGCTCGACGAGAAGCCCGGCTCAATCCCGCGAGCCCGAGCCCCAGAAAGAGCGCCGTCGAGGGCTCCGGGACCAGGGTCGTGTTCACGTAACCGATCGCCGCCTCGATCTGCTCCTCGATCTCGAAGTTGAACTGCTCCTGCAGCGCCGAGCAGCTCAAGGTCTCCTCGCAGAGATCGAGGGTGCCGAACACGATCCAGAAGGGATTCGACGGTCCGGAAAAGCCGCTCACGCTCGCGCGGCCGTAGGCGAGATAGACGCCCGTCGCGCCCGCGCCGAGATCGAAGTCCGGATGATCGTCGAGGAAGCCCGCACCGGAGGTCGTGCCGATCTCGACGCCGAGCACCGAGCTCGAGCCACCGAGCGCGCCATAGGCGGTCGCCCCCTTCGTGATGGACAGGGTCTCGCCGCCCGGCGTGCTGCCGAACGAGGAGCCATTCCAGTAGGCGAGGCTGATGTTGAGCGTCGGCTCGACGAGGAAGTCGACGGTCACCGTCGCGCCGCCCGGCAGGTTGGTATTCGAGCCGCCGAGCACGCCGACGTTCGCGTCGGACACGCTGAAGAAGCCGGGATCGGCTCCCTGGAAGGTCGGAGCACCGAGGAGCGTATCCCCGAAGAGCTCGCCCTCGACCACGACGTTGTCGAGCTCGGGCGTCAGCGCATCCACGTCGATCGCTCCGGCGCGCAGATTGCCCGCACCGTCGTCGAACAGCAGGACGTCGAAATGAGCCTCCTGGGCTCCCGCCGTCGCCGCCATCCCCAAACTCAGCCATGCGCAGGCCGAGGCGACGCCGAGCACCCGCCTCCGACCCCGAACCGAACCCATCCATCCAGCCATACCGATCTCCTTCCCCGCTTTCCCAGTTGCAGGACGAGCCGCCACACCCCGATCCTCCGGTCCACCAGACCGGACCCATGGGGCCAATCGCGCCGGGGGCGCCGACGGAACTCGTGGTGCAAGTGCCGGTCGCCGGCCCGGAGTTCCCGGCCGAGGCTCGATTGCGACACCGAGGCGAATCCGGTAGTGATTGTCGTGGGTTAGTTCACCGTCCCACGAGATCCCCATGATCTTCTGGTCCTCTTCGAGCCCGGCGCGATCTCCGATTCGACTCCCCGTTCTCGGGGCGCGGCGGAGTTGCGGGCTGCGTCCGCACGGGCGACGAGGGATCCTGGGCCTCCTCCTGCTGGTGCTCTTCGTCGCGCAATCGGCCGTCTGGTCGGTCCACGGCCATGCAGCCGACTCCGCGGTGGGTCTTTCCGCAGACGGGATCGTCTCGCTCGGGACGGCCGAGGGAAGGACCGACTCGCTGGCGGCCGAACCGTGCGACGTCTGCGAGATCGCGCGACGCGTCGGATCGGAATCGCTCGCGATCCCGGATTGCGCAGACCTTCCGATCGCCTCGGCCGCACCGCGCGCGCCGGGACTCCGGCCGACGGGCTCGCCTGCGCCCGTCGAGCGGGCGAGCGCCGAGCCTCGCGCGCCGCCTCTCGCCTGATCCTGATCCCGGATTCCGGCGCGGTCTGACCGCGACGAAACACCGTCGAGCCCTGCTCCGCCTTCGATCCGCGGGGCGCGTCGGCGCGCGTTCCGCCTCCCCCGCCGGAGCTGTTCCCCGTTTCGAATCCTCTCGATCCGCGTCGCTGGCGCGCATCGACGGAGGTTGCTCCCATGTCCTTTCCGATTCCGCACGACGTCCTGGCCGCGCCGGGCGATCGCCCCCCGATGCCGCCGCAGCGGCCCCGACTCACGTCGCGCCGCACGCCCTCTGCACCCGCCCTCCAGCCCTCGCCGCCCGAGGCAGCCGCGCCGACCCGATCGGCAACTCGCGATCGACCGGCCGACGACCGCGAGCTCGGCGCCCTCGTCGAACCGCATCTCGCACTGCTTCGCCGCGTGGCTCTGCGCATTCTCGGTTGCCCCGAGCAGGCGCAGGACGCGGTGCAGGAAGCCCTCTTTGCGCTCTGGCAGGCCCACGGTCGCCCCGTCGAGATCCGCGGCTGGCTCGTGCGCACCGTGGTGCACCGCAGCCTCCACCGCCGACGCAGCGAAGGTCGACGACGGCGTTGGGAAGAGCAGGCCGCCCTCGATCAGGATCCCTTCTGCCCGCTCTGCAATCCCGAGGACGAGCTCGAGCGGCGCGAGACGCTGACCGCCCTCGAGGAAGCGCTCTCGGAGCTCTCGAGCGAGCACCGCGTCGTGCTCGCGCTCCGCGCCGCCGGACGCGAATACGACGAGATCGCCGCCGAGCTCTCGCTGCCCGTCGGCACGATCCGGTCGCGCCTCAATCGCGCGCGCCGCGCGCTGCGCGAACGCATGGGCGACGAATGGCAGGTGGAGCCGTGAGGCGTGGGCGCCGATCGGTCGGCGGTCCGGCGAACGAGCGGTGGGTCGCCATCGTCGGCCTGATCGCCGCCGCCTTCTTCGCAACCGTCGCCAAGGCGGCGAACGTCCAGGTCGCGCTCGGCCAGAATCGGCGGATCGAGATCGGGCAGGAGGTCGTTCGCCTGGCCGTCGGCGATCCCGCGATCGCCTCGGTCCAGATCGTCTCGAGCCGCGAGATCCTGCTGCTCGGACGCAAGCCCGGGCGCACGAACCTGATCCTCTGGCTCGCCGACGGATCCGTCGACGAGCGCAGCGTGCGCGTCGACCGGGATCTCTCGCTGCTCGCGCAGGCCGTGCGGGACATCCATCCCGGGATCGAGGTGCTCGCTGCCCCCGACCGCGACGCGGTGGTGCTGCGCGGC
>JBIPOQ010000542.1:0-2903 GCA_044379055.1 Myxococcota bacterium | reverse complement strand
CGAGGGCGCGAAGCTCGTGCCCCAGGTCGGCGGCCGCCCCGGCGGCATGCTGATCGGTCTCACGAGCTACCACGGCTTCATGCGACGCCCGACCTTCCGGCGCCTCGAGTCGACGCTCTCGGGCGAAGCGCTCGCCGAGGCCCTGCGCCGGCCGGAGAACAAGGCCGCGATCCTCGCCGAGAAGGACCTGCCGTCGGCGCCTTCGGAGCAGTTCGCGGCGATGACCGAGAACATGGCCTTCCTGTTCCCGATGATGTACCCGCTCGGCGATCCGCCGGACTACGAGCCGACGCCCGAGCGCTCGATCGCGGGCCTCGCGGCGGCGACGGGCCGGGATCCCTGGGAGGTCCACTACGACCTCCTCGCATCGGGCGCCTGGACCCTCGGCGCCTTCACGAACTACGCCCAGGCGACGCAGGAGCCGCTGCGCGCGATGATCGCCCATCCCGAGACGATCCTCGGGCTCTCGGATGGCGGCGCCCACGTCCGCATGATCTGCGACGCCTCCCTCCCGACCTATCTCCTGACGCATTGGGCACGCGACCGCGCCCGCGGCGAGCGCCTGCCCCTCGAAGCGCTGATCCACAAGCAGTGCGCCGCGACCGCGAAGGCCGTCGGGCTCGACGACCGCGGCACGCTCGAGGTCGGGAAGAAGGCCGATCTCAACGTGATCGATTTCGAGAAGCTGACGCTCCACGCGCCGCGCTCCGTCGACGATCTGCCCGCTGGCGGGCGCCGCGTCCTGCAGGACGCGACGGGCTACGTCGCGACGATCGTCTCGGGGGTCGTCACGCGCCGCCACGACCGCGATACGGGCGAACGTCCCGGGCGACTCGTCCGGGCGCCCCACGCCGCAGGCCGCTGAGAGACGACATCGCACCGTTCGGCGGCAGGAGGATCGGATGGGAGAGCTCGAAGGCAAGACCGTCCTGGTGACCGGCGCGAGCCGCGGCATCGGCGCCGCCATCGCGAAGCGCTTCGCCGCCGAGGGCGCGAAGGTCGCGATCACCGCGCGCACCCTCGACCAGCACGACCATCTCCCCGGCAGCCTGCGCGAGACCGCGGACTGGATCGGGAAGCGGGGCGGCCGCGCGGTCCCGATCGTCGGGGATCTCGCCGATTCGAAGGACTACGACCGGATCGTCGCCGAGGCGGTCGCCGCGCTCGGCCCGATCGACGTGCTCGTCAACAACGCCGCCGCCGCGTTCTATCTGCCCTTCGACAAGCTCTCCGAGACCCGCTTCCGCGTCGCCTTCGCCATCAACGTGCACGCCCCCTGGCGGCTCTCGCAGCTCGTCCTGCCCGCCATGCGCGCGCGGCGCGAGGGCTGGATCCTCAACATCTCCTCGGCGACCTCGACCCTGCCGACCGTGCCCTATCGCGACTTCGACGGCCTCTCGTTCCTCTACGGCTCGACGAAGGCCGCCCTCGAACGCTTCACGGCCGGCCTCGCCGCCGCCGAGCAGAAGCACGGCCTCTGGGTCAACTCGATGGCTCCCGTCGGCGCCGTCCCGACCGAAGGCACCGAAGCCCTGGGCGTCGTCCCCGAAGAGGCCCTCGCGGTCGCGGAGTCGCGCGAAGCGATGGCGGAGGCGGCGCTCGCGCTCTGCGTGACGCGCGACCCGAAGCTCACCGGCCGCATCACCTACTGTACGCCGATCCTCGAAGAGCTCGCGCGCCCGGTGCGGGCGCTCGACGGGAAGACGGGGCTCGAGGGGCCCTTCGAGCGGCAGGCGATCTCGTCGCGCTCCTGAGGTCCTCCTCTCGAGGATTGGTCGGCCCCCAGCCAGCGACTCCGCTACGCCTTCGCGGCCATCACGAGCCGATCGCCCGCCCGCCGCGCGCCCGAGAGGTTGCGGGCGACGGGCCCGAGCGCGAGCTCGGCCAGCGAGCCGGACACGAAGAGCCCCGGATGCCAGCGAAGTCCGGCGTCGACGATGGGGTAGCCACAACTCGCGGTGCGCAGACCGAGCGTCTCCACCATCGCATCGACCCAGGCACCGCCCGGACGATCCGTCGGAAATCCAGTCGCGAGCAGGACCCGATCGACTTCGAGAGTCCGGTGGCGAAACGAAAGTGCGATCCGGTCGCCTGCGCGTTCGGCGGATTTCACTTCGCCCTCGATCCAGTCGACGTGTCCCCCAGCGAGCGCGACGCGGAGCGAAGCGTGGACGTCCGGCGGAATCGAGCCGCGATGGCGCGCGGCGCGGATCATGCGCCGACGCGCGTCGGCATCGGGCACGCGCGCGAAGCCGGCCATGCAGAGCGGTCCCTGCCAGCAGGGATCGCTGTCGAACCCGTGGATCCGAAGCGGATGGCGCGAGATCAGATGGACCCGACGGGATCCGCGGGCGAAACGGAGCGCCGTCTGCGCGCCCGAGATACCCGCGCCGACGACGGCGACGATCTCGTCGGCCGCGTCCTCCTTCAGCTCGAAGCCCGGATCGAAGAGATGCGCGATCCGGCGACCGGCCCAGCGCGAAGCTTCGCGGGCCCAGTCGGGCCAGGCCGGTCTCGACGGCGGCCCGATCGCGAGCAGAACGCGTCGGGCATCGATCGAGCCGGCAGCGCCGCCGCTCGCGTCTGCCGTATCGATCCGGAACCCACGCGGCGTCGACTCGAGGCGATGAGCGCGGCCTCGCAGACGAAGTCGGTCGAGCCGGAGGCGCTCGATCACCGCGTCGCAGTGGCGATCGAAGAGCTCGAGCGAAGGCCGCGCGTAGGGGCGCGTGAAGGGGCGCTCGATCCGGCGACCACGGCCGCTCGCGAAGTGGTTCAGCGAGGCGCTCGAGAGATCGAGGTGGTGGACGCTCGGCGAGCGGAGGTATTGCATGCCGGTATTGCGGGTCGTCCGACGCCAGCGCGCGAGGAGATGCTCCTCGTCGTCGAGGATCCGGATCGCG
>JBIPOQ010000077.1:0-10527 GCA_044379055.1 Myxococcota bacterium | reverse complement strand
AATAGTCCTCACCGCCGAGCAGCGTCGCGAGATCGAGCGCGCCGCCGGCGCCCGCGGAGGGGTCGCCCTGCCCCTGGACTTCGACGAGAGCCCCGTCGTCCGGCGCGGCGTTGACGTCCTCGAGCCCCTCCCGGTCGGCGTCCTCCCGCGAGTCGTCATCCGGGGCGTCGGGCGCATCACCTTCGTCGCGACGATCGTCGCCGTCCTTCGTCTTCGACGAGTCACGCCCGCTCGCCGGGACCTGCCCGCCCAGGATCCGCGCGATGTCCGCCGCATCGCGATTGAGCACGCGCAGGATCCGGATCTCCCCCTCGCCCTCGAGCGGCTCGTCGATCCGCTCGAGGAACGCGATCAGGCGGGCGACGGCGTCGTCCGTCCCGCGAAAGACGACGCTGTTGGTCCGCTCGTCGCTCCAGAGCTCGAGCTCCCGGTCGGCGAAGGCGCCCGAAGCGAACTGGGCCGCGATCATCGCCTCGACGTCGACGACGTTGCGATAGCGCAGCACGCGCTGTCGAAGCGCGCGCTCCTCGACCCGGTCGAGCTCGTCGGCGAGGGCGGCAAGGCGCGCGATCGCGCGCTCCGGACCGCTCGCGATCAGGCTGTTGGTCTGCTCGAGGGCCACCATCGTGACGCTCGAGCCGCCGAGCGGCTGCAGCACGTTCATGACCGATTGCAGATTCGCCGACTCGAGCGGGATCAGCGCCGTCACGAAGAGATCCGACTCGCGCCGCGCCGTCGATACGAAGGGCGACTCGCCGACCGCCTCCGCGACCCGCGCGATCCGCCACTGATCGACGGTCGAGGGCAGCAGCGAGTAGCCCAGCATCTGGAGCGCCGAGCCCAGGATCTCCCAGGCTTCGTCGGCCGTGACCGGCCGCTTGGCCACGAGCGACACGACGCCGCGCACCTGATCGTCGAACAGGATCGTCCGCCCCGTCTCCTTCGAGACGAGCTCGATCAGCTGGCGGATCTCCATCCGTTTCTGGTTGAGCGTGAGACGCGCGTGGGCGGGCGCCGCGGTCCGGGCCGCGGGGGCGGCGAGGAGCCCGAGCGCGACCACGAGGACGAGCGAGATCGCAGGGATCGACGCGAGGATCCGCGACCGGAGAGGCCTGGATCGAGAGGAGCGGGAAGACACGCGGGAAGGCTATCCGAGGGGCCCCCGAGCCGCTATGCGAGGACCGTCACGCGGCGGGCCGACCGCGCGCGATTCAGCGCCAGGGACTCGGGAACTCGAAGACGAGGACACGCACCGCGACGCGGAGCTCGTGGACGTCGAGCTTGTAATCGACCTCGTCGTTCCCGCCGGGCGCGAAGGGGCCGCGGGTATCGACCACGGGCTCGCCGAGCCCGAGATAGCGGTATCCGACGGCGAGCTTCACCTTCTCGTTGAACTGGTAGTTGATCCCGGTCCCGACGTTCCAGGCGAAGTCGACGATGTCGTCCTGGGCCGACACGACGTTCGAGGTCCCGTCGATCTCCATCTGGGCGGTCAGACCGATGCCGGTGCCGAAGTAGAGGCTCATCGGCTCGATCCAGTGGCGGACGTTGGGCTGGCGGCCGAGGCCGAAGAGGTACTGGATGGGCTTGTAGAGCGAGACGAGGGGCATGTCGACCCAGGAATTGATGAGGACCGTCGTCGCGTTGATCTCGGTGAAGAAGTCCTCGCCGCCGGCGACCGTGCTGAACTCCCACTCGCGCAGACCCGCGGCCTCCAGCTCGAGGCGGACCGGCCATTCGGGCAGTCGCACCTTCAACAGGAACTCGCGCGGCACGAGCTCGTCCATCGGGACCTCGAGGCCGACGGCGGCGTCGAGCAGGGGCGAAGAGTCGTGATCCTTGCCGATCAGATTGGTGGTCGGCGCCGAGCCGGCCTGGCCGTCGGTCTCGAGCTCCGCGCCCGAGATGCCGAGCCCCCCCTGCACGTAGACGCGCCACTCCGCAGCGCTCTCCGACGCGCCGAGCAGAAGACCGCCGACGAGGGCTGCGATGCCCGAACCGAATCGAATGCCACCCCTCACGGACGTCCCCCTCCGAGCCCGACGGCTCTCTCGCATGAAGCTCGCAGGCATATCGGCCGTGCGAGGGGGATCGCTTGATGATGGATCTCACAAATCGGGCGCGCGGGCGCCCTCCGATCCGGGCGAGGCGGGAAGGGTCGGCGGAAGCCCGACCGGACGCAGGATCCGGGCGGCGAGAAGCGTGCGCAGCACGACCGTCAGCGCGAGGACCGCGATCCAGACGCGGGCCGAGAAGGCGAGCTGCCCGGGAAAGAGCAGGAAGATCGTGTAGGCGATTCCCGTCTCCCCGCCCTCCGCGAGCCCCGCGCCCAATCGGAGGCCCCGGTCGTCCCGCGGCACGTTGGGGAGGCCCTCCTCCTGGGAGCCCAGGGCGAGCGCACTCGTGATGCAAAGGATGTACAGGAAGAGCATCGCCGCCCACTGCGGGGCGAGCTCCGGCACCGCCCAGGCGAACCCGAGCACCATGGCGCCGTAGGCCGCCATGTCGAGCACGATGTCGAGATAGGCGCCGAAGCGCGTCGCCTGCCCCGAATGCCGGGCGTAGAGCCCGTCCGTCCCGTCGGCGATCCGCGACACCCACCAGAGCGCGAGGGCCACCCACGGAAGCCCCCGCGCGACGGCCAGGCTCGCGAGGATCGCGACGACGAAGCCCAGGATCGTCACGTGGTTGGGCGTGAGCGACAGCCGCGCGTAGATCGCCAGCAGGGGACCGGCATGGCGAGGGAGTCGCGCCCGGAACGCGTTGTCGATCATCGCGCCAGTCTAGTCGAGGCCTTACTCTCGCGCGCGGAGTCGCCCATGAGCCGGACGATCGTCGTCCTTCCGACATACGACGAAGCCGAGAACCTGCCGCTCGTCGTCCCGGCGATCCTCGCGCAGGCGCCGGAGCTCGAGGTGCTCGTCGTCGACGACGATTCGCCCGACGGCACCGGTCGAATCGCGGACGCCCTCGCCGCCGCGAATCCCCGTGTCCACGTCCTCCACCGCGCCGCCAAACAAGGCCTCGGCGCCGCCTATCGCGCGGGCATCGCGCGCGCCCTCGAGCTCGGCGCCGATCGCATCATCCAGATGGACGCCGACTTCTCGCATCCGCCCGACCAGATCCCGACGCTGCTGCGCGAGATCGAGACGAGCGACGTCGTGCTCGGCTCCCGATATCTCCACGGCATCACCGTCGTCAACTGGCCGATCGAGCGCATCCTGCTCTCCTGGTTCGGCAACCTCTACGCGCGCAAGGCGACGGGCCTCGCGATCAGCGACATGACCGGCGGCTTTCGCTGCGTGCGCCGCGAGATGTTCGAGCGGATCGGCTTCGAGCGGATCCGCGCCGACGGCTACGCCTTCCAGATCGAGCTCAACTTCCGCTTCGTGAAGGCCGGCGCGCGGATCCGCGAAATCCCCTTCTTCTTCCTCGATCGCACGCGCGGCGAGTCGAAGCTCGATTGGCGGATCGGCTTCGAGGCGCTCTGGATCGTCTGGTGGCTTCGGCTCGCGAGCCTGCTCGGTCGCATCGAGACGCGGCCAGCGCCGGAGGGCCCCGTCTCGAGCCCGCGCTCGTGAGCCCGTCGCTGCGGATCCTCGTCCTCAACGAGCGCGACCTCGACCATCCGAAGGCCGGCGGCGCGGAGATCCACGTCGATCGCCTCTTCTCGCGCCTCGCCGCGAGAGGCCACCGCGTCGTCCACTACGCGAGCGGATTCCGCGGCGGCGCGCGCGACGCGCGCCTCCACGGCGTCGCGATCGAGCGTCGCGGCCCCCTGCCCGCCTACTACCTCGGTCTCCCCGCCCGCGTCGCCCGGGCCCGCCGTCGCGGCGAGCTCGACGTCGTCGTCGAGTGCCTGAACAAGGTCCCCTACTACAGCCCGCTCTATGCGGGCGTTCCGGTCCTCGCCCTCTGTCATCATCTCTTCGGTGAGGTCGCCTGGAATCAGGTCGCCTGGCCGATCGCCGCCCTCGTGCGGTCGGCCGAGCTCGGCCTGCCGATCGCCTATCGCGACACCGATTTCCTCGCGATCTCCCCGAGCACCCGCGACGACCTCGTCGCCCGCGGCCTGCCCCCCGAACGGATCCGTACCAGTCTGCCCGGCCTCGATCGCCCCGCCCTCGCCGTCGATCCCGACGCGCCGCGCCCCCCACGGATCGCCTACGTCGGCCGGCTCGAGGCCTACAAACGCATCGACCTGATGCTGGAGGCCGCCGCGCTGCTCCTGCCGCGCCATCCCGACCTCGAGATCCTCGTGATCGGCCGCGGCGCCGAGCGCGAGCGTCTGGCCGCGCGGGCGAGCGCCCTCGGCCTGGCAGACCGGACCCGCTTCACCGGCTTCATCGAGAACGCCGAGCGCGATGCCTTGATCGCGTCCGCCCGGGCCTGCTTCCTTCCCTCGCAGAAGGAGGGCTTCGGGCTCACGGTGATCGAAGCCAATGCCCTCGCGACCCCGGTCGTCGCTCGCGATGCGCCGGGGCTCCGCGATTCCGTCCGCGACGGCGAGACCGGAAGGCTCGTCGCCGGCGACGATCCCGCCGACTGGGCGCGCGCGCTGGCGCCGCTCCTCGAGGAAAGCGACGCGACGCGCGCCCTGCGTCGACGCGCGCTCGAAGCGTCGAAGCGCTTCGACTGGGATCGCGCCGCCGACGAGCTTCTCGACGCGATCCTCGCCTGCACGACGCGGGCGCGGCGATGACGGGAAAGCATCTCCTGCGCCGCGGCCTGCCCGTCCTCGTCAGCCTCGCGATCCTCGTCTATCTCGCGGCGACGATCGACCTGCGCGAGGCCCTGGCCCAGCTCTCGCTCGACACGGCGCTCCGCTTCGCGGGCCCGCTCCTCGTCTGGAACTTCGCGACCCTGGCCATCGAGGCCCATTGTCTCCACCGCGTGACCGCAGCCTCCGGCCACGCCGTCGCCCGCCTCGAGGCCGCCCGCATCAAGGCCGCCTGCTACCTGCTCAACCTGATCCACTTCACGGCCGGCGCCGCCGCGCTCTCGCTGCTGCTGCGGCGCCGCATGGGAACGGGTCTCACGGAAGCGGTGAGCGCCGTCTTCGTGATCGTCCTGCTCGACATGGGCAGCGTCGTCGCGCTCGCGGCCCTCGCCGCCGCGGGGCTGCCCGACGCCGGCGCGGCGCTCCGCGGCGGGCTGCTCGTCGGACTGCTCGTCGCGGTCGTCGCGGGCTTCGCGTTCCTGCGGATGCCGGGCAGGCTCGGTCCGCTCGACGCGCTCCGGAATCTCGAATTCCTGCGCGTCGCGCGGATTCTCCCGATGGCGGGGCTCCTCGAGCTCGTCGCCCTGCGCGTCGTGTTCGTCGCGGGCTACGTGGCCCTGACGGCGGCGCTCTTCCGGGCCTACGACGTCGGCTTCGAGCCCGTCTCGCTCGCGATGAAGGTGGCTCTCCTGCTCGCGATCTCGGCGCTGCCGATCGCGGCGGCGGGGCTCGGTACGGCGCAGCTCGCCTTCGTGACGCTCTTCCGCGGCAGCGCGCCGGACGCCGAGCTGCTGTCGATGAGCATCCTGCTCTCGCTCGGGCTGACCCTCGCTCGGGCGCTCCTCGGGCTCGCCTTCGCGCGGGAGCTCGTCCGCGAGGTGCTCGCGCTTCAGTCGTCGATGCGGGCGGCGAGTACGCGCTCGAGCCGGGACGACTCGCGCCGGAGGTGAAGCGAGCGCCCGCCCGTCACGTAGACGAGGCCGGGCTTCGCGCCCCGCGGCTTCTTCACGTTCTTGATCGGGACGACGTGGACCTCGGCCGAGCCCGCGTTCTTCTGCTTCGAGTAGTGCACGGCGAGCTCACAGGCGTCGAGCACGGCCTCGGACGGGGGATCGTCGCGGCCCTCGGTGCGCAGGATGACGTGGCTGCCGGGCGCGCCCGCGAGATGGAAGAAGAGGTCCTTGCCCCGGGCGAGGCGCGTCGTCAGGAAATCGTTCGCCTCGTCGCTGCGGCCGACCCAGATCTCGAGGCCCGCGGCGGTGCGATAGCGGCGCGGATGGAGCTTGCGCGGCTGGTCGCGATAGGCGGAGGGGAGCCCCGGCCCCCGCGCCCCCTCGCTCCGCGCGGTGCCGCCCGCGCCGCCGACTCCGCCCCGACCCGGCGCGCCGCGCTCGGCGGAGCCCGTCTCCTGCCCCGAACGCGACAGAAGCCGGCGCACCGACTCCCGGGCGAGGATCGCGCCGAGCGACGCGGGCGCGTCGGCCTCCCGGGTCGCGTCCGGGCTCGCGCCGTCGCCCGAGCCCCGACCCGCGCCCTCGCCCGCCGTCTCGACCTCGGGCGCCGCTTCGACCTCGGCCGCGAGCGCGTCGAGCTCCGCGAGGGCCGCGCGCGCCGCATCGATCTGGCCCCCGGCCTTGCTCAAGCGGCGGATCAGCTTCTGATAGCGCTTGAAGACGGCCTCGAGGTTCTGCTTCGCGGAGAGCTTCGGATCGAGGGGGATCTCGACGGGCTCGCCGGTCGTGAAGTCCGGGACGGTGACGCGGCTCGCGCCGGGCTGGATGCGGGCGAGATTCGACTTCAGGAGCTCGCCGTGGCGTTCGAGGGTGCCGACCTCGTCGGCTTCCTGGAGCTCGGACTCGATCCGTTCGATCCGGCGCTCTGCCGACTTGCGTTCCTTCTTGAGGAGCGCGAGCAGCGTCCGGCGGTCGTCGCCGATGGATTGCGTCGCCTGCTCCCCCGAATAACGCGCCGCGATCTCGGCGAGCAGCGCGGCGTCGTCGACCCCGGCGAAGCGATCGACGCCGGCCCGGGGCGGTCCGCTCGCCGGGTCGACATAGGGATGCTGGAGCACGAGCTCGCTGCGCGTCTCGCGCAGCGGCCGCAGCGCCTGCAGGATCCGGCCCCCGGCATCGAGCAGGTAGAGATTGCTGCGCCGACCGAAGAGCGAGAGCAGCAGCTCGAACGTCCCCGCTTCGGCCGAGAAGCGCAGGGCGAGCTGGCGATCGCCGCCGCGCAGGGCCGCCGATTCGAGCTTCGCGCGCGAGAGATGGGCGCGCAGATAGGCACTGAAGGCCGGAATCGGATCGAGGGCGGGGGGCATGCGCGAGAGCTCCCCGAGATGCGCGACGTCGGGCCGCGCATCGAGATCGAGGATCGCCTTGCGCTGCTCGTCGCCGTCGCGGCGATAGAGCGAGACACAGAGTCGCCCCGGAGCCGGCTCGACCCAACGCTCGACGCGACCCCCGACCCATCTCCGGGTCACGGCCGCCGCCACGCGCTCGAGCTCGACGAGACTCAGCATTGCCTCTCCGCAGGCCGGCCGTCAGTGCTGACAGCGGGCGCAGTAATGGGTCGATCGCTGGGCCACGACGCGACGCTTGATCGTGTCGCCGCATTCGAGGCAGGCCTCGCCTTTGCGCCCGTAGACCTTTCGCTCGTCCTGGTAGCCGCCGTCCGCCCCGTCCGGCGCGACGTAGTCGCTGATGCTCGATCCGCCGGTCTCGATCGAGCGCAGGAGCACGCGCCGGAGGCCCGCGATGATCGCATCGCACTCGCGCCGCGTGACCCGCCCCGCGGCGCGCGCGGGTCGGACTCCCGCCATGAAGAGCGCCTCGTCCGCGTAGATGTTGCCGACCCCGGCCGCGACCGATTGATCGAGCAACATCGCCTTGATCGAGACGCGCCGCCCCCGACAGGCGAGGAAGAGCGCGTCGCCCGAGAGCACGAGGGCGTCGGTCCCGAGCCGGTCGAGCCGCGCGTTCTGCTCCCCCGGCGCGAGCCACTGGACCTTGCCGAACTTGCGCACGTCGCGGAAGAAGACCTGCGGGCCCCCGCCGTCGAGGCGGAGCTGGAGATGGGTGTGCGCATCGGGCTCGAAGACGCGCTGCTCTTCGGGGGCGAGGGAGGCGCGCACGGTCGCGGAGAGCAGTCGCACGCTCGTCGCGCCGCTCGAGAAGAGCTGCCCCGTCATCCCGAGATGGAGCAGCAGACGCGACCCGCCCTCGAGCCCCGCGACGAGGTATTTGCCGACGCGCTCGAGGGATTCGACGCGGCGCCCCTCGAGCCGGCGCTTCAGCTCCGCGGGCGGGGTCAGGAAGAAGTAGCTGGGCGGGGTCGTCTCGACCTGCTCGATCCGGCGCCCGACGAGCAGCGGCGCGATGCGGCGGCGCGTGGTCTCGACTTCGGGCAGCTCGGGCATGACGGGTCGACCTCGCGGCGCCGCCTCGGCGGAGCGCCCGATTTGGTAGCGTGCATGAGATGCCGACGCATCGAATCCGCGCGGCGCGGGCGAAGCGCGGGCAAAGAGCGGGCAAAGAGTGGGGCCGTGCGCCCGCTCATGAAGGACCGGCTGCCATGAAGGCCCTGCTGCTCGGATCCGCGATCGCCTCGGGACTGCCCGCCTGGAACGACGGCTCCCCGCGCGCCCTGCGCGCCCGCGCCGGCGATGCGCAGGTCCCCGTACGCCGCGGCGCCGCCCTCGCCGTCTCTGCGGACGGTGTGCGCTACTCGCTGCTCGAGGCGCCGTTCCATCTCGCCGAGACCCTGGCCCGCGACCCGCGCTTCGCGCCCCAGCCCGGCAGCCGGAGCGTCCCCCTCGACACCCTCGTCCTGACTTCCGCCGAGCTCGACGCCTCCGCCGGCGCTCTCGCCCTCGCCCGCGGCCTTTCGATCCGCATCGCGTCGCCGCACGACCTGCGCGAGGCCCTCGTCGAGCACGACGCCGGCTTCGCGGCCCTCGAGACCAGCTGGAGCGGACATCCCTTCGACCGGCCCTTCCCCCTCGATCGCGACGGCCGGCTCGAAGCGCGGCTGTTCCCGCTGCCCGGACCGGTCCCCGATCCCCTGCGCGAGCGCGCGCCCCGCGCCGGCCGGGCGCGGGCCGGCGTCCGCATCACCGATCGCACGAGCGGCGCGCGGCTCGTCTGGGCCCCGCGCATCGCGCGCTACGACAGCGCGACGCTCGCGGAGCTGCGCGCGGCGGACCTCCGCCTCGTCGACGGGACCTGCCTCGACGACGAGGAGGGACGCCTGATCCATCCCGGTGTCCAGAGCGCACGCGATCTCGGGCATCTGCCGATCGACGGACGCGACGGCTCCCTCGTCTGGCTCTCGGGCATGGCCGGGCGCTCGGTCTACGTCGGCCTGGCGGCGAGCAATCCGGCCTGCGACGAGGGCAGCAAGGCCTGGGCACGCATCCACGAGTCGGGGGTCTGGATCGCCCGTGACGGAATCGAGCTCGAGCTGTGAGCCGAACCGAGACCGCCGGACGGCTCAGCCTTTCGCGGCACGCGGCGCTCAAGCTGCGGCGCGAAGGGGCGGTGCTCGTGATGCCCGAGCGCGCGATCCGCCTCGGCGGAAGCGGCGGCGAGATCCTCCGCAGCTTCGATCGCCCGCGCACGGGGCCCGAGGTCGCCCTGCGTCTGCGCGCGCTCTACCCCGAGAGCCCCGAAGTCGAGCACGAGGTCGAGACCTTTCTCGCGCGCATGCTCGAGCTCGGCGCGCTCGTCCCCACGGACGAGACGGCGACCGTGTCCGCGCCAGGATCCGCGTCGAAGCTCGAACCGCCCGCGCTCGCGGCTTCCGCCGCCGACGCGGCGAGCCCGGGCTTCACACCGCTCAACCTGATCGCCGAGCTGACCTACCGCTGCCCGCTGCAGTGTCCCTATTGCTCGAACCCCCTCGATTTCCGCAAGCGCCGCGAGTCCCTCGACGCGAGCGCCTGGGGCCGCGTCTTCGAGGAGGCCGCCGCCCTCGGCGTCGTCCACCTCGGCTTGACCGGCGGCGAGCCCAGCACGCGAACGGATCTCGAGGAGATCGTCTCTCTCGCCGTCCGCGCGGACCTCTACCCGCATCTCGTGACCGCCGCGCGACCGCTGACGATCGCCCGCCTCGACGAGCTCGCCGCCCGCGGCGTGCGCAGCGTCCAGGTCTCGCTCCAGGCCGCGGACGCCGCCCTCTCCGACCGGATCGCCGGAACCCCGAGCTACGTCGAGAAGCTCGCCATCGCCCGGCGCACCGTCGAGCTCGGCCTCTCGCTGACCCTCAACTGCGTGCTCCACCGCCACAATCTCCATCAGGTCGGCGAGCTGATCGAGATCGCCCTCGCGCTCGGCGCCGATCGGATCGAGCTCGCCAACACCCAGTTCCACAACTGGGCCCTCGAGAATCGCGCCGCCCTGATGCCGAGTCGCGCGCAGCTCGAGGACGCGAGCGCGGCGGTCGCCGCCCGCGCCGAGCGCGCGAAGGCGAACGGGCTGACCGTGCTCTTCGTCCGGCCCGACTACTATTCCGGTCGACCGAAGCCCTGCATGGGCGGCTGGGGCCGGCTCGCGATGGTCGTCGATCCGACGGGCCTCGTGTTGCCGTGCCACGAGGCCGCCGATCTCCCGGGCCTCGAGCTCTGGCGGGTCCCGGAGCATGCGTTGGCAGACGCCTGGTACCGGTCGCCCGGCATGCAGGCTTATCGCGGCACGGCCTGGATGCCCGAGCCCTGCCGGAGCTGCCCGGAGCGCGAGCGCGATTTCGGCGGCTGCCGCTGTCAGGCGTTCCGCCTGCTGGGCGACGCGTCGAAGACCGATCCCGCCTGC
>JBIPOQ010000540.1:0-2909 GCA_044379055.1 Myxococcota bacterium | reverse complement strand
CGCCCAGGGGATCTGCTGCGGGAGCCGGACGTGGGACCCGCCGGTCGGGATGACGCCCCAGCGGGTCTCGGCGAGGGCGAAGGTCGCGTGGGGGACGGCGAAGCGGAGATCGGTCCCCAGCATGAACTCGAGGCCGCCCGCGATGCAGACGCCGTTGATCGCGGCGATGATCGGCTTGTAGACGTCCGAGAAGGGCCGCTTCGTATGGTCCTCGTAGCCCATCTCGTCGCCGCTCGTGAGCTGCGGGAGCGCGTCCTTCAGGTCCATGCCGGCGCAGAAGGCCTTCTCGCCGCGGCCGGTCAGGATCGCGACCCGGAGGTCCGGATCCGCCTGGAACTCCGCGAAGCCCGCGTCCATGCCGACCAGCATCTCGCGGGTGAAGGCGTTCAGCGCCTCGGGGCGATCGATCGTGAAGATCGCGATCTGACCCCGCTTCTCGAAGGCGATCGTCTTCGGCAGACATTCCATCATCGCGTCCCCCTCCCCGCCGTGGCGGTCCTGCGGAACCGCGGCAACACGCGATCCCCCCATCGATCACTCCGCTCGAAGACCACCTCGACCGGCATCTCCATCTCGAGCGCCTCGAGCGGACAGTCGACGATGCCCGACACGATGCGCGGCCCCTCGTCGAGCTCGACGACGACGACCGCGTACGGAACGTCGCCCATGAAGGCCGGGTGCATCGCGCGGTGGACGACCGTCCAGGTATAGAGCCGGCCCGTCCCCTTCACGCGCTCCCAGGCCCAGTCCGTCGAGGCGCAGTTCGGACAGGTCAGGCGCGGGACGTGGCACCACTCGCGGCACGCATTGCAGCGCCGCAATCGCAGCTCGCCCCGGGCACACCAGGCGTAGAACTCGTCGCCCGTCCCCTTCGATCCGATCTCGTCTTCGCCGATCGCGCTCAAGGATGCCATGACTCTCGCTTTCGATCGGGAACGCCCGCGCCGTTCCCCTTGCTCGGAAGTCTCAACCGCGCGCCAGGATCGCGACGCTGCCGTCTCCGAAATCGCCCCAGCCCGTCACGACGCCGAGCTCGGCGCCGGGGACCTGCCGCTCGCCGCAGGCTCCGCGCAGCTGCCGGACCGCTTCGACGACGTGGTTCATGCCGACGACGTGGGCCTCGGAGAGGAGCCCGCCGTGGGTGTTGATCGGGAGCTCGCCGCCGAGCTCGATGCGACCGTCCGCGACGAACGGGCCGCCCTCGCCCCGCTTGCAGAGACCGAGCTCCTCGACCTGGTGGATCAGCTCGAAGGTGAAGCAGTCGTAGATCATCGCGAAGTCGAGATCGGACGGGCGGACGCCGGCGCGGCCGAAGGCTTCGGGGGCGGCGCGGCCGAGACCGGTCTCGAAGATGTTCTTGCGATTGGTGATCTCGTCGGCGGGATGAGGCTGCGCCGCCGCCGCCGCTTCGACGCGCACGATCGGCTTGCCGAGATCGCGCGCCCGCTCCTCGGTCGTGACGACGAAGGCGGCGGCGCCGTCGGTCTCGATGCAGCAGTCGAGCATCTTGTAGGGATCCGCGAGCATCGGCGAGGCGAGGTAGTCGGCCATCGTCATCGGCCGGCCGCGCATGACGGCATTCGGGTTCAGCTGGGCATGCTTGCGCATCGCCACGGCCACGGCGCCCATCTGCTCGCGCGTCGTCCCGAACTCGTACATGTGCCGCTTCGCCATCACGGCGTACCACTGCATCGGGGCCGTGTAGCCGTGGGGGAAGTAGTAGTCGCCGGCGATCACGCCGCCCGGCAGACGGGCCGGATCGAGCACGAGCTCCCGCGTCCGCGGCCCCGAGAAGGCCGCCCAGCCGGCGGGAATCAGGATCGCCGAGGCACGGCCGGCGGCGAGCACGTCGGCGGCGAGCGCCAGCGAGCCGACCGGCGAGGCGCCCCCCATCGCGACCGTCGCGGCGAAGCGGATCTTGTCGCAGCCGAGGTTCGCGACGATCTCCTCGGCGTTCGCGAGGTTCTGGAAGGGCATGACGCCGTCGATGTCCCGGCGCTGGAGCCCGGCGTCGGCGATGGCCTTGATCGACGCCTCGAGCTGGAGGCCGAGGTTGGTATGCGAAGCGCCCTTGTCCCGCCCGTATTTCGTCTCGCCGATGCCCACGATGCAGGCGCGACTGCGCTTCGAATCCGACACCTTCTGCTCTCCTCCGCCGTCCGACCTGCGTGCTTCGAACGTCTCGATCCGTCGCCATCTCGTGCGCCGGCTGGGTTATCGTAGCCCCGCCGATTCCGTGCAACAGCCCGCTGCGCGCGGAATCGCGACAAGGAGCCGACCTCATGGACGACCGATCCTCGCTCGATCGCATTCTCGATGGCCGTGCCTGGGACGATTTCTGCGAGAGCCTGAAGGGGGCCCGCGGCGCCCTCTTCCGCGATGCCTCGCCGGCGAACGCCTTCGACCGGGCCGAGGGCTACCGCCACCTCTCGCGCCTGCTCCGCCTCGCCCTCGAACGCTTCGTCGAATACGCCGATCCCGAGCGGCCGCGCTTCTACGCGATGGCCCGGGAGGACGCGAAGCTCGGCGCCGACAATCCGGATTGCCGCTACCAGAACTGCTGCCTCGACGGGCGCCGCGAGTACCGCATCCGCGGCCGGCGCGGCAGCTCGACCTATCTCGGAATAGGCAGCTACTACGGCCACTACGGCGATCCCTCGCCCTCCGGCTGCAGCGGCTACATGGATTCGGCCGATCTCGCCGTCGACGCCGACGGCCGCTTCGAGATCGTGCTCTCGGAGAAGCCCCAGCCCGGCAACTGGATCCCGCTGGAGCCGCGCACGTCGAGCCTGATCGTGCGCGAGTTCTTCCTCGACCGGTCGAGCGAGGTCCCGGCCGAGCTCGAGATCGAATGTCTCGGCGTCTCGGGTCCGCCGCCGCCCCTCGACCCCGCCGCCCTCGGCCGCGCG
>JBIPOQ010000539.1:0-2910 GCA_044379055.1 Myxococcota bacterium | reverse complement strand
GGCGACGGCACAGTCGCTCGAGAAGCCGATCGAAGAGCGGGTCAAGGCGAACGAGTCGGGTGCGGAATCGCAGAAGCGGGTCGAGGAGCTGGCGACGGCGACCGACGGCCTGATCGGCGAGTACCGGCTCACGATGAAGAAGATCGAGTCGCTCGACATCTTCAACAACCAGCTCCGCGCGGTCGTGCCGTCGCAGGACGAGGAGCTCGCGAGCCTGCAGCGTCAGATCGACAGCGTCGAAGAGGTCAGCCGCTCGGTGACCCCGTTGATGCTCAAGATGATCGACTCTCTCGACAAGTTCGTCGCCCTCGATCTTCCGTTCGACATGGAGAAGCGCAAGGACCGCGTCAATCAGCTGCGCGTCCTGATGCGCCGCTCCGACGTCGCCGACGCCGAGCGCTATCGGCGCATCCTCGAGGCCTACCAGATCGAGAACGACTACGGCCGCACGATCGAGTCCTATCCGGGATTCGTGACCCGCGACGGCGCCCAGGTGCCGGTGGCCTACCTGCGCGTCGGACGCCTCGGGCTGTTGTACAAGACCGACGACGGGGCCGAGGTCGGCTTCTGGAACCCGAAGGCGAAGGCCTTCGAGACGCTCGGGTCGGATTACGTGGGTTGGGTGACCCAGGCGCTGCGCGTTGCGAAGAAGCAGGCGGCACCGGAGCTCATCAAGGTGCCTTTGCCGCGACCGGAGCAGGCGACGGGAGGTCAGGGCTGATGTTTCGCATGAAGTCGTTCTTGGATTCAAGGTTCGTCTCGACCCTCCTGCTCTCTTCGGGCATCGCGCTCGCCATGACGGGCTCGGCCGCGGCGCAGGATGCGGCGGCGCCGGCGGCGCAGGAGCCGACGCCGATGGTGATCGACGGGCCGACGCCGACGTCGCCCGAGGAGCTGCTCAAGGCCGTCCGTGAGGGCTGGGCCGTCGAGCGCAAGGAAGACAAGGAGCGCGAGGCGCGCTTCGCGTCGGCGCGTGAGGAGCAGACCCGACTGCTCGCCGAGGCCAAGCAGGTCGAGGCCTCGAAGGAGGCTCTGTCCCAGCAGCTCGAGGTCGATTACCAGGCCAAGGAAGCGCAGATCACCGAGCTGACCGCGACCCTCGAGTCCCGCATGGGGAACCTGGGCGAGCTCTTCGGCGTGACGCGCCAGGTCGCCGGCGATACCCGCGGCAACATCGAGGCCTCCATTACCTCGGCGCA
This sequence comes from Myxococcota bacterium, assembly GCA_044379055.1. Taxonomy (GTDB): domain Bacteria; phylum Myxococcota_A; class UBA9160; order UBA9160; family UBA4427; genus UBA4427. The sequence continues at coordinate 1,711 of JBIPOQ010000539.1, read as the reverse complement.
GTTCGGTCCGGAGCGGATCGAGTTCCTCTCGAAGCTCGGTGCGAGCAAGGAGCTGCCCTCGGTGCGCGAGCTCGAGGGGCTCTGGCAGGAGCTCGTCCGAGAGATGGTCGAGCAGGGCAAGGTCGTGGAGTTCACGGCCAAGGTCGCGACGCCCTCGGGCATCGAAGAGCGTACGGTCGTCCGCGCCGGTCCCTTCACCACGGTCTCCGACGGGGAGTATCTCCTCTGGGAGTCCGGACAGCAGCAGCTGAAGATCCTCGGTCGCCAGCCTCCCTCGCAGTTCGTGGATACGATCGGCGAGTACCTCGGCTCGGACGAGGAATTCACGGGCCTCGCCATCGACCCCAGCCGTGGTTCCCTCCTCTCGGTCCTGATCGAGACGCGAACCCTGGTCGAGCGCATTCCCGAGGGTGGTGGCGTCGGTTACGCCATCATGGTGCTCGCCGGCTTCGCCGGTGTCGTCGGCATCATCAAGTTCTTCACGATCATCTTCACGGCCCGCCAGGTCGCGGCGCAGAAGAAGAACAGCAACCGACCCGACAAGGGCAACCCCCTCGGCCGCGTGCTTGCCGTGGCCAAGGAGAATCCCGACGTCGACCGCGAGAAGCTCGAGCTGCTGCTCGACGAGGCGGTGCTGCGGGAGACCTCGAAGCTCGAGAGCTGGATCTGGCTCGTCAAGGTCGTGTCGGTCGTGGCACCCCTCATGGGTCTGCTCGGCACGGTGACCGGCATGATCAAGACCTTCCAGGCGATCACGCTCTTCGGTGCAGGCGATCCGCGCATGATGGCGGGTGGTATCTCCGAGGCGCTCGTGACGACCATGCAGGGTCTCGTGACGGCCATCCCGATGGTGCTCATCCACTCGGCGTTGACCTACAACACCAAGCAGATCGTCGATACCCTCGACGAGCAGAGCGCGGGCCTCATCGCTCAGCAGGACTAGCGGGTCGCTTATGAACCAGATCATGATGGACGTCCAGGCGTTCATGGATACGGGGGGCTGGGTCCTCAACGCGATCGGCGTCGTGCTGGTCCTGATGTGGACTCTCATGATCGAGCGCTTCTACTACTTCACGCGGGTCTTCCCGGCGATCGCCGAGAAGACGCAGAAGGATTGGAACGCTCGATCGGACCACTCGTCCTGGGAAGCGCATCAGATCCGGCGGCTCAAGATCTCGGAGCTCCGCATGGACCTCGAGAGCGGGCTCGCCTTCATCAAGGTCTTCGTGGCGCTCTGCCCGCTCTTCGGGCTGCTCGGCACGGTGACCGGCATGATCGAGGTCTTCGACGTCCTGTCGATCGCCGGCAGCGGCAACGCACGCGCCATGGCCGGCGGTGTCTCGAAGGCCACCATCCCCACGATGGCGGGGATGGTGGCCGCCCTCTCCGGGCTGCTCTTGTCCGTACGCCTCGAACAGTATGCGGCGGATGAAGGGGAACGAATGGCGGATCGACTCGAAATCGAGCATGGAGAAGGCTGATGCGACGACGTAGATCGGGTTCCCTGGACGATGCCGCCGAGATCGACCTGACGCCGATGCTCGACGTCGTCTTCATCATGCTCATCTTCTTCATCGTGACGGCTTCGTTCGTGAAGGAGGTCGGTCTCGATCTGTCGCGCCCGGCGGGCGGCGGATCGGCGAAGACGGTGACGACGAGCGAGAACATCTTCATCCAGCTGACCGACGACGGCATGGTCTTCATCGACCAG
>JBIPOQ010000538.1:0-2914 GCA_044379055.1 Myxococcota bacterium | reverse complement strand
CGTCCCGACGACGTTGGCCTTCGACAGCAGCGCATCGAAGAACTGCCAGGAGTCGAGGCCGTTCGGCGTCTTCATCCAGACGTAGGGCGCGTTGACGCCGCCGAAGGTGGTGAAGCCGGCCTTCGAGAGGCCGGATCGGATGATCGCGGCGTTGGCCATGTAGTAGTCGATGTTGGCCTGGACCTCCTTGCGGCCGGCCTCCGAGTAGATCGCCTCGGCGGCGCGCTGGACCGGGTAGGAGACGCCGTTGAACTTCGTGCTCGTCCGCCGATCCCAGAGGCTCGCGACGGACACGGACTCGCCCCGGGCATTACGGCCCGAGAGCTCGGTCGGGATGACGACGAAGGCGCAGCGGATCCCGGTGAAGCCCGCCGTCTTCGAATAGCTGCGGAACTCGATCGCACATTCGCGCGCGCCGGGGATCTCGAAGATCGAGCGCGGGAGCGACGGGTCCGCGATGAAGCGCTCGTAGGCCGCGTCGAAGAGCAGGATCGCGCCGTTCGCGCGCGCCCAGTCGACCCACTTCGCGAGCTCGGCCTTCGACGCGACCGCGCCCGTCGGGTTGTTCGGCGAGCAGAGGTACACGAGATCGACGGGTCGGGTCGGGAGCGACGGCAGGAACCCCGAAGCCTCGGTGCAGGGCAGGTACTGGATGCCCGAATAACGTCCGTTGGCGCCCGCCGGCCCGGTTCGACCCGCCATCACGTTGGTGTCGACGTAGACCGGATACACCGGATCGGGGATCGCGATCGTCGCGTCCTCGGCGAAGATCTCCTGGATGTTACCCGAGTCGCACTTCGAGCCGTCCGACACGAAGATCTCGTTCGGATCGATCCGGACGCCGCGGTCGGCGTAGTCGTGCTTCGCGATCGCCTCGCGCAGGAACGCGTAGCCGCGCTCGGGTCCGTAGCCCTTGAAGCCGCTCGCGACCGCCATCTCGTCCACGGCGTCGTGCATCGCCTGGCGCACCGCGGCCGTCAGCGGCAACACGACGTCGCCGATGCCGAGGCGGATCACGTCGGCCTTGGGATTCGCGCTCTGGAACGCGCCGACGCGGCGACCGATCTCGGGGAAGAGGTATCCCGCGGCCAGCTTCTGATAGTGGTCGTTGATGCGTGCCATCGCCGTGCTCTCCCGAAATTCCGACGGCCTCCGGGCAGGGGAGGTCGTGGTCGCGTGGTCCGGCCGTCACCAGCCGGGGGAGCGAGGCTATCAGGAAGCGCTTTCGGCTTCAATTTTCGAGGCGGGATCCATCGCGGAGCGCGTCGGCGGGCGCGGCGGTGATGCGCTGCAGGACATGGACGCAGCCGGATTCGACGAAGGCGCGGACCCGGAGATCGAGCTCGAACTCGTCCTCGGTCTCCTCGGCCAGCGCGGCCACGAGACTGCCCAGCTCGACGAAGTCGAGGGTCGGGATCTCGAGCGGGATCGGTTCCCACCCCGCGAAGTCGTCTGTCCGGAATGCTGCTGCCATGGTCGTCTTCCCCCCGTCGGGCGACGGGAAGAGCAGAAAGCATGCCAGCCCCGCGCTCGCCGTCGGCGCCGGGTCGGGGCCGTCGGAAAACCGAGCAGAAACAAGGAGCAGCGGCATCGTCGCGATCCGGTACCCGGATTTCCGGGGAGAGGCGGGGAGGTCGCGTTGGACCGATCGGGACGCTGCGAGGCGGGGCGACGTTCGGATCGGAACGGACCGGCGACTTCGCGCCTTCTCGCGTCGGGGGCGGCGGCCACCGTCGATCGCGCCGGCGATCGGCTGCTAGATTTCCCACGCCGCGAGACGTGTGGACGCCGAAGTCAGGCGAAGGGTCCGACGCCGACGGACGCGCGGCGGCAGGGGGAGAGCGAACGATGACGACGGGCGCAGCGACGACGGGCGGGTATGTCGACGACGTGAAGAGCGTCGAGCTCTACGGCTATCCCGAATGTCCCTATTGTCGGCGTGTGCTGAACGCGATCACGGTGCTCCAGATCGACGTCCCGCTCCGCAATACGATGACGGACGACGCGCACAACGCGGCGCTCTTCGAAGCGACCGGGCGGGAGACGGTGCCCGTGCTCCGCATCGAGATGCGCGACGGCACGATCCGATGGCTGCCCGAGTCGAAGGACATCGTGAACTTCCTGACCGACCGCTTCGATCGCGAGACGCGCTTCCTCGAGGCGTGATCGACGGGCCCGGGTCGCCTAGCCTCCCGTCATGCTGGCCATGCGTTATCACGGGAATCGCCGCGGGCTCTCCGCCGACGAGATTCCGCGCCCCGACCCCGGTCCCGGCGAGGTCCGGATCGCCGTCTCGGTCTGTGGCGTCTGTCGGACCGATCTCCACATCGTCGACGACGAGCTCCCGGCGGCCCGGCGACCGATCGTCCCGGGCCACGAGATCGTCGGTCGCGTCGACGCCCTCGGTCCGGGGGTCGCAGGCCTTGCGATCGGCGATCGCGTCGGGGTTCCCTGGCTCGGCTCGACCTGCGGCGCCTGCGAGCCCTGTCGTCGGGGCCGGGAGAATCTCTGCGATCGTCCCCGCATGACGGGCTACCACGTCGACGGAGGCTATGCCGAGGCCTGCGTCGCCGACGCGCGCTACTGCTTCCCGATCCCCGAGGCCTACGACGACGTCGAGGCCGCTCCCCTGTTATGCGCGGGGCTGATCGGTTACCGCGCCCTCCGCATGGCAGGCCCCGCGGCGCGGATCGGGCTCTACGGGTTCGGCGCCGCGGCCCATCTGATCGCCCAGGTCGCCCTCTTCGAGGGCCGCGAGGTCTTCGCGTTCACCCGTCCGGGCGACGTCCAGGCCCAGGCCTTCGCGCGCTCCCTCGGCTGCGTCTGGGCCGGGAGCTCGCTCGATCCGGCGCCCGTCGCGCTCGAGAGCGCGATCCTCTTCGCGCCCGACGGTGCGCTCGTGCCCCGGGCGCTG
>JBIPOQ010000537.1:0-2917 GCA_044379055.1 Myxococcota bacterium | reverse complement strand
CAGGACGCGAATCCGATCGGATTCCCCCTGGCTCGAATCGATCCGGTGTCCGGGGGTAAAAAACAGCAGCGCTGGTCCGCTCCAGCGCCAACGAGACGGATGAGGGGATCTCCAATGTTCAAGACGCGGGTGCCCAATGGAGTCGTTATTCGCGGCTGGTTCACGGTTCTGACCGTTCTTCTCGCCCCGATGATCGCAACCTCGGCGACCTATACCTTCACCGGAGGCACCGCCCAGGTGACGGCCGTGCTGCAGGGAACCACCACATCCGTCCTCGAACCGGGCACCTCGCCCGTCTCGGTTTCCCTCGGCGGCTCCTTCGTGGACTTCGATCCCTTCGCCGGCCCCAACGGCACGATCACGGGGCTCGAGCTCATCCCCAACGGAAATTTCAACCTGGACCTGGACCAGACCGTCAGCGGATTCGATCTGATCCAGATCGCGGGAGCGATGCTCGTCGAAGACCCGGGTGCCACGGGCGCCGTGAGCGGCGGGGGATCTTTCTCGATCGACACCATCCTCTCCGCCACGATCACGGGAATCGGCGGACCGCCGCCCGCGACCTTCGTGTCTTCCCTGCAGTCGGGGACCACCGGATTGATGGGCGTCTCCGGCGACACCCTCACGCTGGGTCTTTTTGGCATCAACCTGGCGACCTTCGAGAGCCTGACGACCCCGGGGGTCTTCATCGACGTCAAGGCCGACTTCAGCTTCGTGGGCACCGTCATCCCTGAGCCGACGAGCGCGATGCTCATCGGCCTCGGTCTGGCCGGCCTCGCCGCCGCGGGGCGAGCGGCGCGTAAGCATTAGCCAGAGCAGCGGCGGCGCAAACGAGGAGCGGTGCGCAAAATGACCGCTTCCACGGTCTTCGATTCGAGATACTTCGACACGATCGCGCCAGGATGATTTAGGATACGCAGAGATGCACCTGATCAATCGGACGCATTGCTCCAGGAGGGGGATCAAATCTCCATGCGAAATCGAATCTCGATGAAGTCGCTGCTCGGCTCCTTCGCTCTGCTTCTCAGCCTTCCGTTCGGCACGGCGCAGGCCCTCTCCGTCGACTCGGGCACGAGCACGCTCACGGACGGCCAGATCTGTTCGTCCGCGACCGTTCTGGGCTGCTTGGCGCCGCTGTTCCAACTGGGCTCGGCCGCGACCGTCTCTGGCGGGACACTCGACATCACGGGATCGACGCTGAGCTTCTCGTTCTCCGTGGCCTCGGCGATCTTCAACGGCTCCGATGGTCCGGTGAGTGCGGTGACGCTCACCGACGTCATCTACAGCGGCTCGCTGACCGTTTCCCCCAACGGTCCGGATCGATTCGAATTCCAGGACCAGCTCTCGAGCATGAGCGGCACGGCGACTCCGACCGGCGCGGGGGCTGCATCGGCTTTCTCGAACGTCGCCGTCAACACGACGGGGCAGTGCATCGGTACGCCCGGGACGTCGTTGGTCTGCGGATTCCTTTTCGGCCCGACCGGCTCGCCGCTGACGATCAATGGAAACGGCCGCTTCCTGCGCCAGAGCGTGAACATCAATGCCGTGCCCGAACCGGGAACGGCCGTTCTGCTTGGTCTCGGATTGGCGAGTCTTGCTGCGTCGCGTCGCAGGGCGAGCAGCTCCCTCTAGATCTCCCGCGATCGTCCTGGGGCAATCGCTCTCGAGCCAGCCTGCTCGTGAACGGTGCTCGCGCAACGTTCATGAACGGGCTGGCTAGGACAGCTTCAGCATCAGCTCGATCGGAACGCGCGCCCGGCGCGCCAGCTCCTCGGGCACCGTGACCGTCGGCCCGTCGTTCAGCAGACAGCGGTAGAGCTTCTCGAGCGTATTGAGCCGCATGTAGGGACAGCGGTTGCAGGCGCAGCTCTCGTCGAGCCCCGGCGCCTGGAAGAGCCGCTTGCCCGGCACGCGCTTCTGGATCGCGTGGAAGACGCCGTCCTCGGTCGCGATGATCGCCGCCCGATCCGGGAACTTCACCGCGCGCTCGATGATGCCCGTCGTGCTCGCGATGAAGTCCGCCTGGTCGAGCACGGCCTGCTCGCACTCCGGATGCGCGAGCACCTCGGCGTCGGGATTCTCGAGCTTGAGCTTGGCGAGGCCCTTCGCGCTGAACTGCTCGTGGACGATGCAGGCCCCGGGCCAGACGATCAGGTCGTTCCGTCCGGTCTCCCGCGCGACCCAGCGCGCCAGATGGCGGTCCGGCGCGAAGATCAGCTTCTCGCCCTTGAAATACTCGACCATCTTGACCGCGTTCGAGGACGTACAGATCAGATCGCTCATCGCCTTCACCGCGGCGGAGGCGTTGATGTAGGTCAGCACCTTCGCGCCCGGATGAGCCGCGACGAAAGTCTTGAACTCGTCCGCGGGACAGCCGTCCGCCAGCGAGCAGCCCGCCTTCATGTCCGGGACGATCACGGGGAGGCCCGGATTCAGGATCGCCGCGGTCTCGGCCATGAAATGGACGCCGCAGAAGACGATCCGCTCGCAGTCGATCTTCTGGGCGGCGCGCGCGAGCTGCAGCGAATCGCCGACGACGTCGGCGAGGTCCTGGATCTCGGACTCCTGGTAGTAGTGCGCGAGCAGGACGGCGCCCTTCTCGCGCTTGAGGGTCCGGATCGCCTCTTCGAGATCGTCGGGCAGCGCGAGCGGGGAGAGCTTGTCCGGATGCATGGGGGGTCTCCAGGGGCGCGTCGGGCGGGCGCGGGGCAGAGCTTACCAGCCCGCGGCCGGGGGCGGGTCGGCCCCCGCTCAGGCGGCGGGTCCGGCGGGCGCGCGGGGCGGGGGCTCGATCAGCAGGGTCGGGACGCCGTAGAAGGGCGTGCGCAGGCTCGCGACCCGCGTTCCGGCCTTGTGGCCGTCGCGGATCTCGGAGAGCGCGAGGCCGGCGGCGCGCAGGCGGGCATGCAGGGCTTCG
>JBIPOQ010000076.1:0-10586 GCA_044379055.1 Myxococcota bacterium | reverse complement strand
TGGTCGATGGGGGCGGGGTCCTTCGTTAAGGCAACCCGTCCGCGTGCCGAGGAGTTGAGGCACGCGATCAGCGAGGATTCTTCCCGACATGCTCAAGCGATGGCTCCTCTACGCCGCCCTCGCGGCGCTCCTGATCGCCGGCTTCTTCCTCACGCAGTTCCGCTTCCGCCCGGACCAGCGACCGATCGGGAAGCCCGAGGACATCCTCGCGCTCGCCCAGCGGGACGATCTCAACGTCATCTTCGTGCTCGTCGACACCCTGCGTGCCGACCGGCTCGGCACGTACGGCTACGAGCGCGCGACGAGCCCGGCCATCGATCTGCTCGCGAACACGGGCATCCGCTTCGCGAACCACCTGACCCAGTCCTCCTGGACCAAGACCTCGATGGCCTCAATCTGGACCGCGATGTACCCCAACCGCACGGGCATCCTGCGCTTCGACCACGCGATCCCCGACAGCGCCGTCCTGCCGGCCGAGATCCTGAAGGACGCGGGCTTCATCACCGCCGGCATCTGGCGCAACGGCTGGGTCGCCCCGACCTTCGGCTTCGAGCAGGGCTTCGAGATCTACCACCGCCCGGAGATCGGCGCACCGATCGAGAGCGTCCGGCGCGAATCGAAGAATCCCTACGCCAAGCTCGCGGGCTCCGACATCGACGCGACCGATGGCGCGATCGAATTCCTGCGGACCAACAAGAGCGATCGCTTCTTCCTCTACATCCACTACATGGACGCCCATCAGTATCTGTCCGACGAAACGTCGGCGATCTTCGGAACGTCCTACTCGGATCTCTACGACAACTCGATCCACTGGACCGACCGGCAGATCCAGGCGCTGACCCGGGCGCTCGACGAGCAGGGGCTCCGCGACAAGACGATCCTCGTGATCGCCTCCGATCATGGCGAGGCCTTCCAGGAGCACGGCAACGAGGGCCATGCCAAGGACCTCCACCGCGAGGTCATCTACACGCCCTGGATCATCAGCCTGCCCTTCAGCCTCGAGCGGGGCATCGTGATCGACGCGATGAGCGAGAACGTCGACGTCTGGCCGACGCTCCTCGACCTGCTCGGCGAATCCGCGCCGGAGGGCGTGGACGGTCGATCGCGCATGCCGGAGATCCTGACCGTCGCCGGTGTCGAGGGCGGCGCCGAGCCCGTGGGCCTGCAGCGGCCGAGCTATGCCCAGCTCGACCGGACCTGGGGAAAGGCGGACGCCGAGGCCGAGCCGCTGATCGCCGTCACGGTCGCGAACCGACGCTTCATGCGGGGGTTCGGCAAGCGGACGAGCGTCAGCCTGTACGACACCGAGGCCGACCCGGGCGAGCAGAAGAATCTGATGGCCGAGGGGCCGCCGATCGACGTGCAGGATCTCGAGGCCCTGATCGACGCCTATCAGTCGATGCCCGAGCCCGCCTGGCGCAAGGAGGTCGAGCGGGTCGAGCTCGACGACATGCAGAAGGGCCAGCTGCGGGCCATCGGCTACTCCATCGAATAGCGAGCCCGGGAATCATCGGATCGCCGAGAAAGCAGGGGACGGTTCTTCATGAGCATCAGGACGTCGGGTTTCTGGATCGTGGCCGTGATCGCCGCCGGAGCGATCGGCTGGTTCGCCGCCATGGAGGTGAATCGGGGGCCGGCCCTCGCGAGCGAGCAGGACGCCTACGAGCGCTTCTCGAACGCCTTCACGATCACCGATTCCATGGAACGGATCGACGTGCTCTCGCGGCTCATCGGGCGGCTCACGCCCGAGACGCTTCCCGGCGCCGTGCGCGCGATCAAGGACGATCTCGAGGACGTCTACAACAACGACCTGCGCATGTTGATGTGGTACTGGGCGAAGCAGGATCCGCGTGGGATGTTGAAGGAGATGCAGACCTGGCCCGAGGTGCGTGCGCAGCGCATGGCGGCGGGCGAGGCCGTCTACTGGATCCTGAAGCGGGAAGGCTACGACGCCGCACGCGTCGTCTTCGACGAGCTCCCGAATCATCAGCGGGATCCCGCGCTCGCCCACCTCGTCCTCGCCTATCTCGAGTCGGGAGAGACTCCGAACCTGATCGCGCTGATCGACTCGTACCAGATGCCCGAGGAGCGGGAATTCGTGGCGGGGATCGTCGTCGGTCAGATCCTCCAGGCGAACGGCCCCGAGGCGCTCGCGAAATGGATCGAGTCCCTGCCCGAAGGACCGGGGACCTCGAACGACCTGAAGGTGATCTCGTTCCGCGCTGCCCAGACCGAGCTCATGCGCCGCGATCATTTCGAGTTCCTCGAGAGCTGGCTCGACCGCTCCGCGACGGCGGAGTGGGCGAAGGGCGGGCGGCGCGCGATCGGCATCCACCTGGCCAAGCGAGACCCGATGCGCGCGATCGAATGGGCACGAGGCCTCGCGCCCGAGAACGACCGCGACGTCGTGCTCTCGGAGACGCTGCGCGCCTTCGCGAGCTACGACCGGGTCGGCGCGCTCGAGTGGATGCGGGGCGAGAAGCCCGAGCCCGTCCTCGACGAGGCCGCGGCGCGACTCGCCTACGAGTTCGCGACCCGGAACCCGGTGGTGGCGCTCGAGATGATCGGCCGGATCCAGGGCGCCGAGATGTTCGCGAAGACCGAGAAGATGTTGACCTTCCAGTGGAAGAGCGTCTCGAAGGAGGCGAAAGAGAAGCTCCTGACGGCGCTCGCCGAAGTGCCGCGGCCCGGCACGGCGGCGGCCGTGAGCCCGGCCCCTTCGACCCCGGCCCCGACCCCGGCCCCGGCGAGCTCCGAGTTCTGAGCAGTCAGGATGCCTTCGGCTTGAGCCGGTTCCAGTAGTCGCGCGCCTCGGCGCTGCGCTCGAACACGGCGGCGCGCAGGGCGAGGTCCTCGCGCATCTTCTCGTCGAGGTCGCCGCCGCCCGCGTCGAGCCCGTAGCTCTTCAGCAGGAGCCAGGCGGCGGCCCCGTCGCGCGGGCTCTCGTCGAGGATCTTCTGGAGGCGCACCCGCGCCGCGTCGACCTCGCCGGCTTCGATCTCGAGCCGGGCCAGGGCGAGCGCGGCGGTGAAGTCGCCGGGCTCGTCGGGCTTCGACTGCGCTGCCGCGAGCTCGCTCGCCTGGCCATAGAGTGTGCGGGCGACGTCCGGGTTTCCTTCGGCGGCTTCGAGGCTCGCGAGCTCGAGGACGGCGGGCAGGTGCTCGGGATCGATGCGCCGGGCCTGCTCGAGATCCGCGCGGGCGGGCTCGATGCGGCCGGCTTCGCGGTGCACGAAGGCGCGGAGCACGAGCAGGCGGGCGGAGTCCGGGGCCTTCTCGAGTGCACGCTCGATCGCCTGGCTCGCGTCGGCCTCCCGGTCGAGGGCGATCAGCAGGCGACAACGCGCCTCGAGCGCCTCCACGTTCGCCGGCTCGAGGACGTCGAGGCCCGTCTTGTCGATCGCGGCGAGGGCCGCCTCGGGACCCTCTGCGAGCTCCATGCGCTCCGCGGCGAGGGCGACGGCATGGGGAGCCTGACCGCGCAGGCGGGAGAGATGGGTCATCATCCGCAGCCCGAGCTCGGCGTTGCCCGTGTCGCCCGCGTGCTCGATCAGCTTCTCGATGACCTTCGCGTCGTTCGGATGTTTGTCGCCCAGACGGAGCAGCAGGAACGACACGCCCTCCATGTCGCCGAGGGCACGCTGGAGCTCGGCGAGGGCGAGCGAGCTCGCGTAGTGCGGCGGCTCCATGCGAGCCGCCTCGCGGTAGTGGGCCGCGGCCTGCTTCCAGTCGCCCTTGCGTTCGTACACGCGCGCCGCGAGGTAGCGGGCGTCGGGATTGTCGGGCCAGAGCCGGATGCCCTCTTCGAATTCGCGGATCGCTTCCTCGAGACGACCTCGCGCCATCGCGATGCGCGCCTTCAAGAGGGCGCGGTGCGCCGGGATCTCGATCGCTTCGACGGCCTTCTCCGCCTGATCGACCTCGCCGAGGGCGAGCAGGAAGTCGGCGCGCGAGAACAGCCAGTCCTCGGGCGGCTTGGGGCTCGCCTCGATCGCCTTGTCGAGGGCGCCGAGGGCCTTTCGGACGTCGCCGGCGATCGCGTAGAGGTCCGCGAGCGCCATCCAGGCCGCTTTCTGCTCGTCGGTGGCCTCGAGCAGGAGGGCCTCGGCCTCGTCGAGTCGGCCGACGCGCTGGAGGCGGTCGGCGTACATGACGCGCGCCTCGAGGATCGTGGGGTCGTGGTCGAAGCGGCGCTTCAGGAGCTCGGTCGTGCGTTCGAGCTCGCCGTGTTTGTCGAAGAAGTCGGTGGCGGCCTGGACGAGCGTCCAGTGCAGGAAGCCGTCGCCCTCGAGGCATTCGTCGAAGCGCTTCTTGGCTTCTTCGATCCGCCCGCGCTCGTAGGTGAAGGTCGCGGTCGCGGCGCAGAGGCGTGCGGCCTTGTCCGGCTCATCCTCGCGCATCGCCTCGGCTTCGACGGTCAGCTCGGCGAGGAGCTTCTCGGCGTCTTCTTCCCGCCCGAGGCCGAGCAGCGCGTCGAGGCGCAGCAGGTCGAGCATCGCCTTGTCGCTGCCGAGCTTCTCGGCGAGGTCGAGATCCTCGAGCGCGCGGTCCTCGAGGCTCTCGCCGAGATGGGCCTGGGCGCGGAGCAGGATCGCTTCTTCGTTGTCGGGATCGACCTCGAGGACACGTGTCGCCGTCTGGATCGCGTCGATGCCGCTCCCGGTGTCGCGCTGGGCGCGGGCGAGGAGCAGGCCCGAGTGCACGAGGTGCTCGGGGCTCCGCATCGCGCGCGCGAGCGGCCAGACCGCGAGGCTCGGCTGGCCCGAGGCGATCAGGGCCTCGCCGTAGAGCATCTGGAGTCGCGCATCGTCGGGGTTCGCGTCGACGAGGCCCCGCATCTTCTCGATGCCCTCGGCGAATTGGCGATCTCCGATCAGGCTGCGTGCCTCCTCGAGGACGGCGTCCGTGTCGGGCTTCGCATCCTCCTGACAGGCGATCAGGAATACGCAGGCCAGGGCGGCGGCGCCCCGTTTCCAGCTCCATTGAACGATCGACTCGGCGCTCATCGGTCTCCACCTCGGTTCTGATCATGCCATCGGCCTGCCGTCGGACTCCCGTGAGGCGAGAGTCCGGATCGGGGGCTTTCCCTCGCGAGATGCCGGTCCGGCGCCGGAATATTTGCTCTGGACGCGCGGATTTTCACATTGCTAGAGTGGCTCCTTCTTGCAAGACCCGCCCGTTCGAGCGCTCCGAACGAAGCGGTGTATTGCCCTGCGCCATCGTCGCTCGATGGTGGATCCGTGGGTCTGGTGGTCTGAATTGTCGGCCCGTACGAACTCCACTCGCATCCGCTTCGCCAACCGATCGAACCGAACGCCGAATGGACACGCGTTCCCCGGCCGATCGCTGCTGATCGCGCTGCTCGCGTCGGCGGCTCTCGCGCCGGCCTCGTCGTGGGCGCAGGACGCCTCCGCATCGAGCGGCGGCGGCTCGGACCCGTGGGCAGGCGTCGAAGAGATGATCGTGACGGGCGGCGGGGGCGTCGCGTCCCTGCTCGAGGCCCCGACCTCGGTCGTGGCGTTCGACCAGTCGGAAATCAGCTCGCTCGGCGTCCAGAACATCAGCGACCTCGCCGACTACACGCCGAATCTCGAGATCAACTCTCCGTATGCGGCCTCGAATCCCCAGCTGTTCATCCGCGGCGTCGGCCTGCAGGACAGCAACTCGAACGCTTCTTCGGCGGTCGCCGTGATCGTCGACAACGTCTATCTCAACTCGCCGGCGGGCCAGCTCTCCTCGCTGTTCGACGTGGACTCCATCGAGGTGCTGCGCGGCCCGCAGGGTGCGATCTACGGTCGCAATGCCTCGGCGGGCGTCGTCCGGATCAACACCGCGAAGCCAGTCCACGAGGTGAAGACCGGGACGAACCTCTCCTACGGGCGATTCAATCAGCTCGAGATCGATTCGTTCCTGAATGTCCCGCTCGTGCAGGACGTGCTCGCGATGCGCGTGGCCTTCAAGTACGCGAGCCGCGATCCGCTCGGTGAGAACCGCTGCAACTTCGATCGGGACAACAACTTTCCCGCGAACGCGACCCGGCTCACGGGCACGAAGTGCTTCGCGGGCATGGTGAGCGACCCGGGCCGCTTCGGGAACGACCCGCTCGCTCGTCCGCCGCGCGACACCCACAACCGTGAGAACTGGTTCGGACGCGCGTCCTGGCTGCTCGATGCGACCGAAGACCTGAATTTCGTGCTCAACCTGCACGGCGGTCAGAACCTCGGCCTCGCGCCCCAATTCCAGCTGCGCGGCACGAATCCGGTCATCCGGGGCGGCCAGCTCCCGGACATCACGACGACCGGTCGCCGGTACGTCGACACCGATACCTGCCATGCCTTCGAGCAGACCGGGCCGCGCGCCGGCGACTGCTTGCGCAACGATCGTTATCCCGGCGCCGGCGATCCTTTCAGCGGCGATTACGGACGCGGCGGCGACGAGCGGCTCACGCTCTTCGGCGCCACGCTCAACGCGAGCTGGACGAGCGGTTCCTGGAACCTCACGAGCGTCACGAACTACGAGGTCAACGATCGGGAGGTCGTCATCGATTTCGATGCGTCGCCCTACATCCAGGCCGACGCCTTCATCACGGACGATGCCTGGCAGGTGCTCGAAGACGTGAAGCTGGTCTGGGACAACGAATCCGGAGTCGCCTTCCGGTCCGGCTTCCAGTTCTTCTACGAGCAGCTGGATGCCGACAACAACTTCTGGAACACGCCGACGACGAATCTCCGCCAGGTGATCGAACAGAACACCCTGGCCCTCGCGGGGTTCGGCTACATCGAGTGGGAGCTGACGGAGAACCTGATCATGGAGGGGGGCGCTCGGGTCAACTACGAGCGCAAGAACTTCGCGCTGAGCTCGTTCTACAACCCCTTCAACAACAATCAGTTCGGGGAGGCGTTCTCGCAGTTCAGCAACCGGCGCGAGCTCGCCGAGCAGGTCCAGCCGTCCGGCGAGATCATCTTCCGGTACGAGCCCACGGACGACCTGAAGTTCTACGCCCGCTTCACGCGCGGCTACAAGGGACAGCATTTCAACGGCAACGCCCTGACCACCGCGACCACGATCGAGCCCGTGAAGGCCGAGTTCGTGAACTCGTTCGAACTCGGCTGGAACCTGACCGCCTTCGACCAGGTCCTCAACTGGACCGGGGCGGGGTTCTACTACGACTACGAGAACCAGCAGGTCTACCAGCTCAGGGACGGCGACATTCCCGGTGTTCCGGTTCCGATCCTGCTCAACGCGGAGGATTCCCGGCTGATCGGCATGGAGAGCGACCTCACGCTCGCCTGGGAGGGAATCCGCTGGGCCAACTCCGTCGGCTTCATCTACAGCGAGTACAGCGACTTCCGGTTCGTGGACACGATCGTCACGTTCTCGCCCGGTGCGCCGACGCCCTCCATCTCCTTCGACGTGAGCGACTTCTCCGGGAACTCCCTCGTGAACGCCCCCGAGTTCACGCTCGTCGGGTCCCTCAGCTACGACTGGGAGGTCGACGGCCTGGGGACGGTGACGCCGCGACTCGGTTACCAGTACAAGTCGCAGGTCTTCTACACGCCCGAGAACGACTCGAGGATCGGTGCGGATCCGCGCTGGCTGTTCGACGTTCGCCTCGACTACAAGACGCCGGACGGAAACATCGTGGTCGGCGGCTGGATCCGGAACCTGACGGACGAGTTCTACGCGGTGACGGCGTACGACCGCAAGGACATCACGGGCGCGATCGTCTACGTCGTCTCTGAGCCGAGGACCTACGGTCTCAGCATGTCGTTCCTCTACTAGGTCGAGGCAGCTTCTTCATGGCCGATCGTACGCAGAAGGGTTGGAATGACGTGCGTCGCTGGGGCCGGCGATTCGCGGGTGCGTGTGCCGTTGCCGCCGGTCTGCTCGCCCTCCCCGTCACGACGCATGCGCAGGACGAGACGCCGGCGCCTGGATTCTCGGGATTCGTCGAGGCCTCGCCGCACGTCGTCGTCCAGCGGGCCCGCGGAAGCGGCGCGTCGAGCTTCGACACGGACGGTCGGAAATCGAACATCGTCACGAACATGACCTTCCGGCTGGGCGGCGGGGTCAAGTCGCCGGCGATCGAGTCGCTCTGGGGTCGGCCGCGCGTGGTGGCCTACGGAGGAGTGCTTCTCCCGCTCAACGAGTCGAGCACGATCGGGACGCAGTTCATCGAGACCAGCGTCGCCCAGAGCGGGCAGGAGCTGATCGAGTTCTCGAAGTTCTCGATCGAGTATCAGACGTCGGGTTTGGCCGGGGTTGGGCTCGAGTTCACGGTTCCGGTCTTCGATGCCGAGATCACCGTTCGCCCTTCCGTCGAGAGCCTGCATCTGGTGTCCCGCTACGTCGGGGAGCTCTTCTTTCAGCGGACCTTCATCCTCGGCGGCTCGGATCCGCCGCAGGAGGTCCGGGTCAAGAAGCTCATCACGCAGCATTTTCTCGGTCCATCCCTCCGGATCGGAACGTCGACCTTTCGATACAAGAGCGTGTTGCTCGATCTGTTCCTCGACACCAGCCTCCTGCTCGACGTCGCGGGGACGAACGAGCGGGTCCGGGACAATCGACCCAACGGGGACTCGGGCGTGTTCACGTTCGAGACGGGGTCGGGGCTCGTCCAGGTCGGAGCCGGTTTCCAGGTTCGCTGGCCCTGAGCCGGTCGTGCCCTGGTCCGTGGCAGCCGGTCGTTCTCGAGGCATCGCATCGCATCGCATCGAATCGCATTGCGTACGCAAGAGGCTCGCAGTCTGACGGAGCGTCGGATCCTGCGATGACGGCCCGCGGGGCGGGTTGCTGTTTCTCGCGCTCTCTCGATCGATTTTTCTTGAGGTTTTCGGAGCGCTTCGTTTAGGATGACTCGACGTCGCCACGGCCAGTGGGGGAAATCCGGTCACTGAACGAGGCGATGGGTGCACGATCCAGGAGTGGAGTACGCCTCGGCGTGCGTTCATTGCGGATGGGGTTCGGATGGGTCGGGAGATGGGTCGGGAAACGTCGCGGGACAAGCCGCGAAGGGTCTCGACGAACGAGACCCCGGTAGGTTCGAGTCGCTGTTGATCCGAGCTGGATCGAAGCTGCGGGACGAGAATTCTGACAGGCTCGGCTGCTGGTGTGATTCGCCAGGAGAGACGCCTGATGCACGAGGAGATGGGAACGCGATGAAGTTCAACAAGATGTTCGTTCTGACGCTGGCAAGCGTCCTGATGCTGGGGGCGACGTCCGCCTCGGCGCAGGTTCTGGTGGGCTTCCAGCAGCGCTTCTTCGAGAAGTTCGGCGACGGCTCGACGGGCCCGGACTCGGTGCCCTGCTGCTTCATCACGCCGATGAATCCGATCCCGACGGTCGACAACCGCACGATCGGCCAGAACATGGGCGCCTACTTCGCCGAGTACAAGAACAAGACCGCCATGGTCGGCAACCTCTTCGGCTTCGGCACGCCCGCGGCGCTGAACGGCGACGGCCCGGCCTGGTACGGCTTCTATCGCCCCGGCACCGGCGGCGTGACCCTCAAGGCCGGTCAGTACACCAGCATGGTGTCCCTGATGCTGCAGTTCCCCGGTGGCAACCTGCGCCGGCTCACGACGATGCTCGTTCGCACGGTGAATGATCTCGTCATGCGCCCGAACAACGGCCCCGGCAACTTCCACTACAGCGCTTCGGGCAACACCCCGGGCATCCCGACCTTCCGCTCGCCCGGGACCTGGGTCGGCCCGTACCCGAGCATGGCGGGTCAGCTCGACGTCGTCGCCGGTCCGAACCGCTTCGGTGGCACGCGCTCGATCATCCACACGCAGTTCTCGACCGGTGTCGACAACGGTGCCGTGCCCGGCTTCGGCAACCGCTTCTTCTTCCCCGTCGCGAACGGCCCGGGCGTTCCGATCACGGCGATGAACGTCGTCCGCCGCGAGACCCGCAGCGCGACCTTCGCGCAGGTCACGATCCCGTCGCCGATGGCGACGACCGGCATGGTCGTCTTCCAGGGCCTCGGCACCGGCTGGTTCACGATCCTGCCCTACACGACGGGCACGGTCATGGCGATCGCCGCGACGATCGGCACCCCGATCATGGACTGGACCAACCGCACGGACATGGGCTTCCGGAACCTCAACGTGACGGGCATGGGCGGCATCACGGGCCAGCTCCAGCTGGTCTCGGGCCACCTCCTGCAGTCCCGCGGCGGCATCAACACCAACCTGGCCGGCACGAACATGACGATCGTGACGTTCACGCCGGAGCCGGCCTCGGCCGCGCTGCTCGGTGCGGGCGCCCTCGGGTTGGTGGGTCTGATCGTTCGCGACCGACGCCGCGGCAAGATCTGATCCGAGGCCGCGAGGCCTGGATCGGGTCGAGCCTGGCTCGGCCAGGACATCGGCAAGACAAGAGGCGCCCCGTCGAATCGAGAGATTCGGCGGGGCGTTTTGCTTTCGGGCGGCGACGTGGTTGAGTTCGGAGCATGGGGATGCTCGAGGTCGATCGGATCCTGCAGGTCCTGTTGGTCGCCGTCGGCGCGGGGGCCGGCCTGTTGGTGCTCGCGGGGGCGGCGCGGGGCCGCGTGGTCGCGCGGCTCCTCTTGTCGGCTGCGCTCG
>JBIPOQ010000536.1:0-2924 GCA_044379055.1 Myxococcota bacterium | reverse complement strand
CCGGGCCGGATCGCGCGGGGTCGGCGAAGGCTCGGCACCTAGAAGGCCCCCGGATCCGTGTCGGGCCCGAAGCCGCCGCCGCCGAACTCGAAGTCCGGCGGGCGGAACGAGCCGTTGCCGGCCGGCGCCCCTTCGTACGGGTTGTCGGAGAGCGGCCAGTCGCGGAACTGGGCGAAGCGGCCTTCGAACTCGAGCTTGACGGTCCCGGTCGGGCCGTTGCGCTGCTTGGCGATGATGAGCTCGGCGAGGTTCTCGAACTCCGTCTCCTTGTTGTAGACGACGTCGCGGTAGATGAACGCGATGAGGTCCGCGTCCTGCTCGATGGCACCCGACTCGCGCAGGTCGGCGAGCATCGGGCGCTTGTCCTCCTTGCGGGTCTCGGGGCCGCGGTTCAGCTGGGAGAGCGCGATCACGGGGATCTCGAGCTCCTTCGCGAGGCCCTTGAGGCCGCGGCTGATCTCGGAGATCTCCTGCTCGCGGTGCTGGACGTTGCGGTCGCCGCGCGCGAGCTGGAGGTAGTCGACGACGACCATGTCGAGGCCGTGCTGCGCGTGCATCCGGCGACACTTCGCCCGGATCTCGAGGATCGAGGCCGCGCCCGTGTCGTCGATCCAGATCCCGGCCTCGGCGAGGCGGCCCGCGGCGGCCATCAGGCGGGAGTGGGAATCGGTCGAGATGAGGCCGCTGCGAAAGAGCCCGAAATCGACCTGGGCCTCGGACGAGAGCAGACGCATCACGAGCGAGCGCGTCGTCATTTCGAGCGAGAAGATCGCGACGTTCTTGCCGTAGTCGACGGCGGCGTTGCGCGCGAGGTTGAGCGCGAAGGCGGTCTTGCCCATCGAGGGACGGGCCGCGAGGATGAAGAGATCGCCGGGCTGGAGGCCGCCCGTCATCTCGTCGAGCTTCTTGTAGCCCGACGACAGACCCGTCAGCTCGCCGCTGCGGTTCATCAGCATGTCGATGTGGTTGACGGCGTCGTGCATCTCGACGGAGATGGGCGAGAGGCTCGTGCTCGCCTTGGCGGTCGAGAGGGCGAAGATGCGCGACTCGGCCTCGTCGAGCAGCGAGTCGGCGGGCTCCCCCGGCTCGTAGCCGAGGGCCACGATCTCCGTCGCCGTCGAGATCAGGCTCCGCTTGATCGCGCGATCCCGGACGATCTTCGCGTAATGCACGATGTTGGCCGGCGTCGCGACGTAGTCGGCGATCTCGGCGAGGGCGACCGGACCGCCGATGCTGTCGAGCAGGCTCTCGCCCTTCAGATAGGCGGCGAGCGTCGTGAGGTCGACGGGCTGATGGTCGTCCTTCAAGCGGACCATCGAGCGGAACAGCATCTGGTGCGACGGGTGGTAGAAATCCTCTTCGCGGATCTCCGTCACGACCGAATGGATCGCCTCGTTGTCGAGCAGGATGGCGGAGAGGACGGCCTTCTCGGCCTCGATGTCGTGGGGCGGGACGCGTCCCGCCACCATTTCGGACTCCCTCACACCCCACCCCCTCGATGGGCGCGCCCCGGATCGGGAACGCATGCGCTGGAACCAGCGCCCCGGATTCTACACGGACTCCGCACGCGCGATGCGCGCGATTCGCGCGCCGACCGGATCATCGGCGCAGGGCCGGCCCGCCTGCGAATCCGTCGGCCCAGACGAGAACGCCCACTCCTGCCCGCCCGGCGGACGGTGGGAGTGGGCGTTCGATGCCCGCTCGCGTGCGCGCCCGAAGGCCCGCACCGGATCCTCGCGGCGCGCGATCAGCTCGCCGCGACGACCGTGACCTTGAGGCTCGCGACGACGTCGTTGCGCAGACGAATGGTGATCGTGTGCTCCCCGACGGTCTTGATCGGCTCCGCGAGCACGATCTTGCGGCGCTCGACCTCGACGCCCTGCTGTCCGAGCAGGTCGGCGAGATGCTGCGACGTGACCGAGCCGAAGAGCTTGCCCTCGTCGCCGACCTGGGCCGCGATCTCGAGGGCGATGCCCTCGAGGCGGGCCTTCACGCTCTCGAGATCCTTCAGCTCCTTGGCTCGGCGCTCGGCGATCACCCGCCGCTTGTGCTCGACCTCATGGACCCGCGCGGCGGTCGCCGGAAGCGCCTTGCCCTGCGGAATGAGGAAGTTGCGCGCGAAGCCCGGCTTCACCTTCACGACGTCGCCCGCGTCGCCCAGATTGTGGACGTCCTCGCTCAGGATCACTTGTACCAGTGCCATCTCTATCTCTCCGTGGACCGCGCTCGCACCGCGGTCCGTTCGCCTCTGTCCGACGCCCGCTGGCCGCTGGACCGCAGTCCCATTCCAAGGCCAGGAAACCGGCCGAAGGCCGGTTTCCGATCAAACGTGACTGGGCGCGTACGGCAGCATCGCCAGATGCCGCGCGCGCTTGATCTCGAGGGACAGCGGTCGCTGATGCTTCGCACAGGTCCCCGAGATGCGGCGCGGCGTGAGCTTGCCGGTCTCGGTGATGAACAGGCGCAGCGTCTTCACGTCCTTGTAGGAGATCGTGACGTTCTTGTCCGCGCAGAAGCGGCAGACCTTGCGGCGCTGGAACATGCCCTTGCGCTTGGCCTGCTTGCGGGCCTTCTTCCGCGCCGCGGCGCGGAGCTTGCCCTTGACCGTCAGCGGCGCGCGCGGCGCGCGATCGCCCCGGTCTCCGCGATCGCCACGATCGCCCCGGTCGGGGCGGTCACCGCGATCGGGGCGGTCACCCCGGTCTTCCCGCGGCGGGCGCGGGCCCCGATCGAAGCCGCCGGGCCCGCCCGGTCCCCGATCGCCCATCGGCGGTCGGTCGCGGTCGGCCTTCGGGCCGAGGGGCGGGCGCGGGCCGGTGCCCGACGGTCCAGCGGGTCCGGAGGGTCCAGCCGGTCCCGAGGGTCCTGCGGCGGGTCCGGTCGGCGGCTGTCGCTTCACGCCGGCCTTCGGGCCGGAGGGAATC
>JBIPOQ010000075.1:0-10607 GCA_044379055.1 Myxococcota bacterium | reverse complement strand
CGCACGCTTCCTCGAGCTCCGCCGTCGGGGCGAGCGGGCGCTGATTCCCTTCCTCACGGCCGGCGATCCCGACCTCGAAACGACCGAGGCGCTCGTGCTCGCGATGGTCGAGGCCGGGGCCGATCTGATCGAGATCGGGGTCCCCTTCTCGGATCCGACCGCCGAGGGACCCACGATCCAGCGCTCGAGCAGCCGCGCCCTCGCGCGCGGGACGAGCCTGCGCTCGATCCTGCGCCTCGTCGACCGGCTGCGCGCCCGCGTCGACGTGCCCCTCGTGTTGATGGGATACGCCAATCCGATTCATGCCATGGGGGGCGAGCCCTTCGCGAAGGCCGCCGCCGAGGTGGGCGTCGACGGCATCATCATCCCGGACCTTCCGCCGGAGGATGGAAAGCCCTGGCTCGATCCGTGTCGGGCGCGGGGCATCGATCCGATCCTGCTCGCCGCCCCGACGACCCCGCTCGAGCGGCTCGCCTATCTCGTGCGGGAGACGCGTGGCTTCCTCTACGCCGTCTCGCTGCAGGGCGTGACGGGGGCGCGAACGACCCTCGCCCAGGGCATCGAAGGCAAGGTCCGTTATGCGCAGTCGCTCTCGGACATTCCGGTCTGCGTCGGCTTCGGCGTCTCGACGGCGGAGCAGGCCGGGCGGGTCGGGACCTACGCCGACGGCGTCGTGGTCGGGAGCGCGATCGTCGATCGCATCGAGCGCGCCGCCTCGAAGACCGCGGCGATCGACGACGTCGCCGAGTTCATCGCGGAGCTGAAGGCGCCGCTCCGGAAGCCCGTCGAGCGGGCCCGCGCGGCGGACTGATCAGGCGCGCGCGGGGGCGGGGCCGCCGCCGAGGCGCCCCTGCGTCAGGCGCCGGACGAGGTCTTCGACCTGGGTGCGCGTCTGCTCGGGCGTCCCCGAGTTGTCGATGACGTGGTCGGCCATCGCGCGCTTCTCGTCGATCGGCAGCTGGGCCGCCATCCGGCGTCGCGCCTCGTCTGCATCGCAGCCGTCCCGGGCCATCGTCCGCGCGAGCTGGACCGACTCCTCGACCCAGACGCAGACCGTCGCGTCGAAATGCATCAAGGCGCCGCTGCCGCGGCCGGAGACCCGCCCCTCGAAGAGCAGCGGGATGTCGAGGACGACGAGCGGATCGCCGCGGTCCACCGCCGCCTTCGCCCGCCGCATCATCTCGCCGATCACCGGCGCGTGGACGATCTCGCCGAGCCGGGCCCGCGCCTTCTCGTCCCGGAAGACGATCGCGCCGAGGGCCTTGCGATCGAGGGCGCCGTCGGCCGTCAGGATCTCGCCACCGAACGCCGCGGCGAGCTCGCGCAGCATCGGCTGACCGGGGCCCTGCAGCTCGTGGACGATCGCGTCGGCGTCGATCGTCGTCGCGCCGAGCTCGCGCAGGATGCGGGTGACCGTGCTCTTGCCCGAGCCGATGCCGCCGGTGAGTCCGAGGATGCAGGTCATGGCGGGGAGCATGACGGACCCGTGGACGCGCCTCAAGGGAGGTCGGGCCATCGCCTCAGGAGAGGGCGGGGGCGTCCGAGCCGGCGATGATCACGCAGTTCTTGCCCGCGCCCTTCGCGCGGTAGAGCGCGCGGTCGGCCTCGGCGAAGAACTCGCGGCGATTGCCCTTGAACAGGGCGACGCCGAGGGAGATCGTGACGTCGGTCGGCTTCATCCGGTCGCCGATGATGAGCCGCGTCGATTCGACCGCCATGCGGATCTTCTCGGCGAGGTGGACCGCGCCGGGCAGATCCGTGTTCGGCATCAGGATCACGAACTCCTCGCCGCCATAGCGTGCGATCAGGTCGGACTCCCGGGCGTTCTCGTTCATGATCGAGGCCAGGCTGATCAGCACCTCGTCGCCGGCGGCATGGCCGAACGTGTCGTTCAGCTGCTTGAAGTCGTCGATGTCGATCAGGATCAGCGTGAGCGGCGAGCTCGTGCGCGAGACGCGCTTGATCTCGCGGGTCAGATGGCCCTGGAAGTAGCGATGGTTGTGGAGCTTCGTCAGACCGTCGGTGATCGAGAGCTGGTTGAGGACCTCGTTCGCGCTCTGGAGCTCGTCGTTCTTCTCGGCGAGGCGGATGCGGTCGCGCTCGATCTCGATCTGGTTGCTGTGCAGCTTCTGCATCATCGCGTTGAAGGTCCGCGTGAGCAGGCCGAGCTCGTCGTCGTGGATCGCGGGCAGGGGGATCTGGTGGTCGATCTGGCCGTCGAGGATCCGCTGGGCCCCGTGCGAGAGCGCGTGGATCGGCTGCATGATCGCCGCCGTGACCTTGTAGGCGAGGACGCTGAAGAGCGTCACCACGACGACGGCGACGATGAAGATCGTGCGCGTGATCTCGATGGCCGGCGCGAAGGCGCGGGCGTGCTCGGTCTCGACCGCGAGGAACCAGCCCGAGCGACCGAGCGGCGCCGCGAGGCCGACCAGCGCGCGACCGGCGTCGTCCGAATAGTCCGAGAGCGAGTCGGTGCCGCGGCGGATGAGGTCCGGGATCGGAATCGTGTCCGCGATCCGGTTCGGGGAGCCGGGGCCCGTGGCGGCGAGCACGACGCCGCGGAGATTCGCGACGAGGACGCGTGTCGAGGCGGGGGCGTCGGCGCCGGGTCGCAGCAGCTCGCCCAGCTCGTCGCGGGAGACGCAGCCGAGCAGGCGCCCCAGCGTCCCGCCGGCCTCGGCGGGCACGTCGGTCTCGATCGAGATGCAGCCGTCCGCCGAGGCGGTGAGGGCGTCCGGGTGGCCGAACAGGATGGCGTCGAAATGCTCGGCGAGGGCGTCCGGCGGGGGCGGGAGCTCGCCGACGAGGATCGAGTCGAGCGATTGGTCGAGGCCCTTCGCTCCGTCGCCGGCCTGCCAGCCGAGAGCCCCGCGCGCGTCGACCGCGCCTCGTGCCTCGGCGAGCTCCGCGTGCCAGGGGGTCCCGACCGCGGCGCTCGCCGCGACGAGCTCGGAGAGCGCTGCATCGTGCGCGGACCAGGCGCGCATGCGGTCCCGGGCGAGCTCGGCGAATCCGGAGACGACGCGGCCGTTGAGATCCCCGTGGATCGCGCGGATGCAGAGGCCGCTCACCGCCGCCGTGGACAACACGGTCGCTGCGAACACGCAGACGATGATGCGGGTCGAGACGCTGTTGAAGGATGCCGCTGGACGGTGGACCTTCACGCCCTCGATCGCGTCGGACTGGGGCAGGGGTCTGGCCATCGCGCCTCGCGCGTTCGGGTTCAGCCGTTCCTATCGACAGGAGACGGTGTGGACTTGATGCCCCAATCTGGAAAAGACACCAAAATTCAATGACTTAGCGCGATCTTGCCGTCGATCGGGCGTCCCGGGGCCTCCGGTGGCCCCGGCCCGCACTAAGCCCTTGCTTTTAGAAGGGAATCCGACTTTACGGAATTGCCACGGCCTGCCCCCTCCGATACGATGCCGCTTCATTTTCAAGGGGTTAGCCAACTTTCAGCCGACGATGAACGTCCGCGCCCGGCCTGCCGGCCGCGCGCCGCGTCGAGGGGACCCGCTCGAAAGCCGAGCTGGAGCCGCCCGACCGGACCCAACCGCCTGCCCGCCACCGCCCTCCCTGCGCAGCCCGGCCAAGGCCCGGCGCGCGATGAAGCGAGGTCTGCGGCCGCGTGCGAAGGCGACCGGAACCGCTCGTGATGCCGCAACGCCGGAAGTCGGACGACGAGCCCCGGAACACGCCCGGCGCCTCGTCCGCCCCGCTGACCCCGGAGACTGCCTCGCCCGAGATCGCCGACGAGCTGACGGCGCTGCGTCGACAGATCGACGTCATCGACGCTGCGATCCTCGAGCAGCTGAACCGCCGCGCCCGCTGCGTGAAGCGGGTCGGCGAGCTCAAGCAGGGCGGGCGCAACGGTCCCATCTACGTCGCGGCGCGGGAGCGGGACCTCGTCCGGGCGCTGGTCGGCGCGAATCCCGGGCCCTTCCCGAGCGCGGCCCTGCCGCACGTCTTCCGCGAGATCATCTCCGCGACGCGCTCCCTCGAGGAGCGGGTCCGCGTCGCGTTTCTCGGTCCCGACGGCACCTTCAGCCACCAGGCAGCGAGCCGCCAGTTCGGCGCCCAGGTCGATCTCGTGCCGGCGACGACGCTCCGCGACGTCTTCACGCTGACCGAGCGCGGGGATACGCATTTCGGCGTCGTGCCCGTCGAGAACACGATCGAGGGCCCGATCAACGTGACCTTCGACGCCCTCGTCGAGACCGACGTCACGATCTGCAGCGAGATCAAGCTCGAGATCGCGCAACATCTCATGTCCCGCAGCGGCCGCCTGGAGGACATCCAGCGCGTCGCGTCCCATCCGCAGCCGCTCGCGCAGTGTCGCCGCTGGCTCGAGACGAATCTCCCCGGCATCGAGACCGTCGAGACGACCAGCACGGCGGCGGCGGCGCAGCTCGCCCACGCCGACGCCAAGGTCGCCTCGATCGGCTCCGAGGTCACGGCCGAGGTCTACGACCTGATCCCGATCGCCTCCAACATCCAGGATCAGCGCGGCAATACGACGCGCTTCCTCGTGATCGGCCGCGAGACGCCGGCGCCTTCGGGCCAGGACCTGACGAGCGCCGTGTTCACGGTCCGCCGCGACCAGGCCGGCGCGCTCCACGATCTGCTCGGCCCGTTCGCGCGCCACGCCGTGAACCTGACCGCCGTCCAGTCGCGCCCGATGAAGGGCAAGCCCTGGGAGTACATCTTCATCGTCGACATGGAGGGGCATCGGCAGGACGCGAACGTGCGACTGGCCCTCGAAGAGGCGGCGAGCGTCTCGGCCTCCCACAAGATCCTCGGCTCGTTCCCGCGCGCGCTCGAAGTCGTGTCGGGGGTCCAACCGTCGCCTCATCCATCCGAGTCCTCGTTCGAGTCCTCGGCCAAGACCTCACCCGGGACGGAGCGCAGATGAGCCTGGCCGATCGCGTCAAACCGTACATCCGAAGCCTGGCGCCCTACGTTCCGGGCAAGCCGATCGAAGAGCTCGAGCGCGAGCTCGGCGTGCGCGGGTCGATCAAGCTCGCCTCGAACGAGAATCCGCTCGGGCCGTCTCCGCGGGCCGTCGAAGCCATGCGCCGCGCGGCCGCCGAGATCCATCGCTATCCGGACGGCGCGAGCTTCGCCCTGCGCGCCGCGCTCTCGAAGAAGCTCGGTGTGGCCGGGGACCAGCTCGTCTTCGGCGCGGGGGCCGACGAGATCCTCGAGCTGATCGCGAAGACCCTGATGGGCGAGGGCGACGAGGTCGTCTACGCCTGGCCGTCCTTCGCGATGTACCCGATCGTCGTCCAGGGCATGGGGGCCACGGGCGTCCCGGTGCCGCTGACCCGGGATCTCGTCCACGACCTCGACGCGATGCTCGCGGCGATCGGACCGCGGACGCGGGTCGTGATGATCTGCAATCCGAACAACCCGACCGGGACCAGCGTCGGCGCCGAGGCCTTCGACCGCTTCGTCGCGGCGCTGCCGCCGGACGTCGTGCTCGCCGTCGACGAGGCCTACTACGAGTTCGTGCGCCGGCCCGATTTTCCGGACGCGATCGCGCTGACGGCGCGGCGCCCGGGGACGGTGATCCTGCGGACGTTCTCGAAGATCTACGGGCTCGCCGGCATCCGGATCGGCTACGGGATCTGCGACCGCGAGCTCGCGAGCTACCTCGAGCGGGCGCGGCATCCGTTCAACGTGAATCGCCTGGCGGAGGTCGCGGCCCTCGCGGCGCTCGAGGACGACGAGCACTACCGGCGCACGCGGGAGATCAACGCGACGGGCGCCGTCTACCTGACGAACGAGCTCGCTCGGCTCGGGATCGAGACCTGGCCGACCGACGCGAACTTCATCCTCGCGCGCACCGGCGCGGACGTCTACGACGCGCTGCTCGCGCAGGGCGTGATCGTGCGGCCGATGAAGGGCTTCGGCCTCGCGGACCACGTGCGCATCTCGATCGGCCTGCCCGAGGAGAACGAGCGCTTCATCAAGGCGCTCGGCGGGATCCTCGCGAAGCGGAGTGGCGCCCGATGACGCAGCCGGCCTTCCGCAAGCTCGCGATCATCGGCCTCGGCCTGCTCGGCGGCTCCGTCGCCGCGGCGGCCCGGTCGCGCGGGCTCGTGGGCGAGGTCGTCGGCGCGGCGCGTCGGCCGGGGCCCCTCGCGTGGGCGCTCGAGGCGGGGCTCGTCGATGCGATCGCGACGCCCGCGGAGGCGGTGGTCGGCGCGGATCTCGTCGTGCTCGGGACGCCGGTGGGCTCGATGGCGCGGGTCGTCTCGGACGTCGCGGGCGGGCTCGCGCCGGGCTGCCTCGTGACCGACGTCGGCAGCGTGAAGGCCAGCGTGGTCGAGCTCCTGCCGGGGCTGTTGCCCAGTGGCGTCGAGTTCGTCGGCTCCCATCCGATGGCGGGCAGCCATCTGCGCGGGCCGGAGCACGCGCGCGCGGATCTCTTCGTCGGGGCTTCGGTCGTCGTGACCCCCCGCGTCGGTCAGGATCCGGAGCCGGTCGCGCGCATCGAGGCTTTCTGGAAGGCGCTCGGCGCGCGCGTCACGCGGCGGACGCCGGCGGCCCACGACGAGGAGGTCGCCTGGGTCAGCCATCTTCCCCATCTCGTGGCGTTCGCCTTCGCGGATGCGCTGCGCAGCGCCCCGACCCGGGTCGGCGAGCTCGCGGGCGGCGGCTTCCGGGACTTCACGCGCATCGCCCAGAGCGATGCCGAGCTCTGGGGCGAGATCCTCTCCCTGAACGGGAAGGCCCTCTCGGGCCCCCTGAACCATTTCTCCGCATCGCTGGCGAACCTCGCCCGGGTGCTCGAGGAGGGCGATTCCGAATCGCTCGAACGATTGCTTCACACGGCCCGCCAGCGACTCGCGGAGGTGGCGTCCAGCGCCGCCCCGGCGAACGAGGCGGATCGCAGGAAGTGAAATCTTCCGGATCGAAGGGCCGCAGGTCGCGGGCCTCCGAGCGGGAACCAACGAGAACAGAGATGACTGAAACCAACACGGGATCGGCGGCGAGCGGCAGCTTTGCGGCCCTATTCGGCAGCAGCGAGCGCACCTTCAAGGAGGGCGAGATCGCCAAGGGCCGCGTCCTTTCGATCGACGACGAGTGGATCCAGATCGACATCGGCTTCAAATCCGAGGGCATGATCGCGGCCTGGGAGTTCATGACCGAGGAAGGCGCGCTGACCGTCAAGGTCGGCGACGAGGTCGAGGTCCTCGTCGAAGAGGTCGAGAACGAGGACGGCCAGCTGATCCTTTCGAAGGAGAAGGCCGAGCGACTGCAGGTCTGGGACGAGATCAGCAACGCGTTCGACCAGGAGCGCGCGGTCGAGGGCACGATCGTGGCCCGGGTCAAGGGCGGGCTTTCCGTCGACATCGGCGTCAAGGCGTTCCTCCCCGGCTCGCAGGTCGACCTGCGCCCGGTTCGCAATCTCGAGGCGCTGCTCGGCGAGCGGGCCAGCTTCAAGATCATCAAGTTCAACAAGCGCCGCGGCAACATCGTGCTCTCGCGCCGCGCGCTGCTCGAGACCGAGCGCAAGAAGATGCGCGAGACGACGCTCGGCTCGCTCTCCGAGGGTCAGATCCTCGACGGCGTGATCAAGAACCTGACCGACTACGGCGCGTTCATCGATCTCGGCGGCATCGACGGCCTGCTCCACATCACGGACATGTCGTGGGGCCGCATCAACCACCCGTCGGAGCTCTTCCAGGTCGGGGACGAGATCAAGGTCAAGGTCCTCAAGTTCGACGCCGAGGCGGAACGCGTCTCGCTGGGTCTCAAGCAGATCCAGCCCGATCCGTGGATCGACGCCGGCATGCGGTATCCCATCGGGATGCGCATCCATGGCAAGGTCGTCTCGCTGACGGACTACGGCGCCTTCATCGAGCTCGAGCCGGGCATCGAGGGTCTCGTGCACGTCTCGGAGATGTCCTGGACCAAGCGCGTCAAGCACCCGTCGAAGGTCGTCTCGATCGGCGATCAGGTCGAGGCGGTCGTCCTCGACGTCGATGAGCGCGATCGCAAGATCTCGCTCGGCATGAAGCAGATCGAGGAGAATCCCTGGACGGTCATCGAGGAGCGCTACCCGGTCGGGACGCGCGTCTCGGGCCAGGTCCGCAACATCACCAACTTCGGGATCTTCGTCGGTCTCGAAGAGGGGATCGACGGCCTCGTCCACGTCTCGGACATCTCCTGGACCGAGCAGGTCAAGCACCCGTCCGAGCGTTTCGAGAAGGGCGACACCGTCGAGGCGATCGTCCTCAAGATCGACAAGGAGAACGAGAAGTTCTCGCTCGGCATCAAGCAGCTGCTGCCGAATCCGTGGGACGACATCCAGCGCAAGTTCAAGGTGGGCAGCGAGATCACCGGCCCGGTCACGAGCGTGACCGACTTCGGTGTCTTCGTCCGCCTCGAGGACGGCATCGACGGCCTCGTGTACAGCTCGGAGCTCGCCCCGCAGCGCGTCGACAATCCCGCCGACCTTTTCAAGGTCGGGGATTCGGTGACGGCGCTCGTCGTCAAGGTCGACCCGAACGAGGGGAAGATCTCGCTGTCGATCCGCGCGGTGAACGACAAGGCGGAGCGCGCGGCCCTGCGCGAGCTCGCGGCCCAGCAGTCGTCCAGCCAGACGACGACGCTCGGCGATCTGCTCGCGGAGAAGCTGCAGGCCCAGAAGCGGGAGCAGTCGGATTCGTGAGTTCGGGGGGGCGCCCGGGATTCCCGGGCGCCCCGTTCGCTCCAGCGTGCTCGACGTCCGGGGAGCCAGCATGACGAAAAGCGGTTTGATCGAGGAAGTGGCGCGTCGGACGCCGCACATTTCGAAGAAGGATACGGAGGTCGTCGTCAACACGATCTTCGACGCGATGATCGAGGCGCTGCGCTCCGGCGACCGCATCGAGATCCGCGGGTTCGGCTCCTTCCAGGTGAAGATTCGCGAGGCGCGGGACGGTCGGAACCCGAAGACCGGGGATCCGGTACACATCACCGCGAAGCGCACGCCCTTCTTCAAGGTCGGGAAGGAATTGAAGGAGATGGTCGACGACGCGCCGAAGGTGTCGGTCGACGACGAGGACGAGGACGACGACGACGAGACGTCGGCGGCTTCGGCCATCGGCTGAGGATTCCTCGCTTCTTCGGGGGGAGAGGCCGTCCATGAAATGGCTCCGAACCGGGCTGGTCTCGGCGATGATGCTCGCGCTGCTCGTGGTCGCGTGGAAGTTCCGGTCGGGCAACGCCGGGGCGATCGACGTCGACCTCGTCTGGGCGCGTCTGCCGAACGTCGAGGTCTGGTGGGCGCTCTCGGTCGCGGTCGGGTTCGGGATCGCGGTCGGGGGCTTCTTCGTCGGCTTCGCCTGGCTGCGTCAGCGCATCCTGAACCGGCGCTACCGGTCGACGATCGCGAAGCTCGAGAGCGAGATCCATCAGCTGCGGTCGCTTCCGCTCTCGGGCAGCGTGCGGGCCGAGGTCGACGAGTCGGTTCGCCGTGTCTCGTTCGGACAGGGTTAGTCGGATGACGTCGCGATTCGGATGGGGACGGGAAGTCTGCGCGTCGGGGAGGGCGATTTGAGCGTCGGCGCCCTCGAAACGCCCATGATGCAGCAGTTCCTGAAGGTGAAGGCGCAGCATCCCGACGCCATCATCTTCTACCGGATGGGCGACTTCTACGAGATGTTCCTCGGCGACGCGGAGCTCGCGGCGCCGCTGCTCGACATCGCGCTCACGACCCGCGACAAGGGCAAGCCCGACGCCGTGCCGATGTGTGGCGTCCCGGTCCACGCCGCCGACGGCCACATCAAGCGGCTCGCCGAGCTGGGCCACCGGGTCGCGATCTGCGAGCAGGTCGAGGATCCGCGGGCGCTCGGGGGGCGAAGGCTGGTCCGGCGCGAGGTGGTCGAGGTCGTGACCCCGGGCCTGGTCGGGGATCCGGAGGGCCTCGACGGTCGGACGGTGGTCTCGCTCGTCGCGATCTGCTGGTCGGCGGCGGAGAGCGGGGCGGGCGGGCGACGGTTCGGCCTCGCTGCGCTCGATGCTTCGACCGGGGATTTCCGGGCGACGGAGCTCGTCGTCGAGGACAGCGGCGGAGGGGCGGATTCGGGCTCGCTCCTGCCCGAAGCGCTCGTCCAGGAGCTTTCGCGGATCGCACCGCGGGAGGTGCTCGTCCCGGCCGATGCCCTCGAGGCCTGTCGCGAGGGGCTCGTCTCGATGCTCGGTCCCGTCGTCGTCAGCGCGACGCCGACGAGCGCCTTCGAGACGCTCCGGGCGACGACGACCTGGCCGGGCATGGAGCGAGCCGGCGGCGACTCCGGCACCCGCGCCGCCCGCGCCGTCGCGAACTACCTGATCGAGAACCAGCCCTTCGCGGCGCTCCAGCCGCCGACCCTCGCGCGGTATGCCCTCGCCGATACGGTCGTTCTCGACGCCGCGACCCGCCGGCATCTCGAGCTCTTCGAGAACAGCGAGGATCGCGGTCGGGCGGGCACGCTGATCGCGGAGCTCGACCTGACGGCCTGCGCGCTCGGCGCCCGGCGGCTCGCGCGCTGGCTCGCCTATCCGCTGCGCTCGCCGCGACAGATCACCGAGCGACAGGCGGCCGTCGAATCCCTCGCCGAGCGGGATCGGCT
>JBIPOQ010000535.1:0-2932 GCA_044379055.1 Myxococcota bacterium | reverse complement strand
GTCGTCGACCGGGCGAAGAGGGGTGGGCGTCGTGCGCAGACTCTTCGTCGGAGCGTCGGTCCTCCTCGTGCTGGCGGCCGCCGGCTGGTCCCAGCGCGAGCGCATCCTGATCCCGATCGTGATGCGCGTGCCGGGGATCGTCGGGCGGATCGTCGATCCGATCGGCGAAACCGTGCCGGTCCGGTGGAACGTCGGGCCGTCGAGCGATGCACGGACCGATGGTCGCCCGAACATCGTCGTGATCGTCGCCGACGACCTCGGCTACAACGACCTGACCTTCGCGGGCGGCGGCGTCGCGGGCGGTGCCGTGCCGACGCCGAACATCGACTCGATCGCCCGGGATGGAGTCCTGTTCACGCGCGGCTACACGGGCAACGCGACCTGCGCGCCCTCCCGTGCCGCGATCCTGACGGGCCGCTACCCGACCCGCTACGGCTTCGAGTTCACCCCGGTCCCGAAGCAGTTCTCGCGCGTCCTCGCCTGGATCCGCCGCGGCGACACGCGGCCCCCCGTCTACCACGAGGACCGGGAGGACGCCGTCCCGCCGCTCGCGGAGCTCGGGGTCCCGACGACGGAGATCACGCTGGCCGAGCTCCTGCACGAGCAGGGCTACCACACGCTCGGGCTGGGCAAGTGGCATCTCGGCGAGGCCGAGCCCTTCCGCCCGCTTCGCCAGGGCTTCGACGAATATCTCGGCTTCCTCTCCGGCGCTTCGATGTTTCTCGATCCGGACGATCCCGACGTGGTCAACTCCAGGCAGGATTTCGACCCGATCGACCGCTTCCTCTGGGCGAATCTCGCCTTCGCCGTCTCGAAGGACGGCGGCCCGCGCTTCGCGCCCGACGCCTACATGACCGACTACCTCGCCCGCGAAGCGGCGAGCGCGATCGAGGCGAACGCGGGCCGTCCGTTCTTCCTCTACATCGCCTTCAACGCGCCCCATACGCCGCTCCAGGCGCTGAAGAGCGACTACGACGCGCTCGCCGGAATCGGCGACCCTACCCTGCGTACCTACGCGGCGATGATCCGCGCTCTCGATCGCGGCGTCGGCACCGTCCTCTCCGCACTGCGCGCGCACGGGCTCGAGCAGGACACGCTCGTCCTCTTCACGAGCGACAATGGCGGCGCGGACTACGTGGGGCTCGAGGAGCTGAATGCGCCGTACCGGGGCTGGAAGATGAGCTTCTTCGAAGGCGGCGTGCGGACGCCGTTCTTCGCGAAATGGCCCGCACGGATTCCGGCGGGCAGCCGCTTCGATGCACCGGTCGGCCACGTCGACGTCTTCGCCACCGCGGCAGGAGCCGCCGGCGTTTCCCTTCCGGGCGACCGCGTCATCGACGGCGTCGATCTCGTGCGGCGCGTGCGGGGCGAGATCCCGGGGCGGCCGCTCGACGCGCTCTACTGGCGGAGCGGCTCGTACCGCTCGGTCCTCGCCGGCGACTGGAAGCTCCAGGTCGCGGAACGGCCGCAGAAGACCTGGCTCTTCGATCTCGCGAACGATCCGACCGAGCAACACGATCTCTCTGCGATCCGACCCGACAAGCGCGCGGAGCTCGAAGCCGTGCTCGCCGCGCACGAGGCGCAGATGGTCGAGCCCCTCTGGCCGGCGCTCGTCGAGGGCTCGGTGCCCATCGATCATTCCCTCGCCCTGCCGATGCGGGACGAGGACGAGTACGTCTACTGGGCGAACTGAACCGGGCCTAGGGCGTGTACCAGATCGGGGAGGTGTAGGCGCGGTCCTGGAGCGCCATCGGCGACGCCTTCGCCACGTCCGTCCCGAGGCGGACGGCGTCGTAGTCGGTCCAGCGCGGCGTCGGGATCTCGACGACGCGGGCGTAGTAGAAGGCCTGCTCGCGTCGATCGAAGTCCGGATCCTCCCAGAAGGAGAAGAGCTCGGGGTCGCCGACGGCGTTCGTGTAGGTCGCCGTCGCGAGGTCGACCGTCGAGCCGGTCTTCTCGGCCACCGCGACGTCGTACACCTTCTCGTGCAGCTCGCCTTTGCGATCACGCCAGCCCTTGACGATCTGGACGCGCTCGAGGTTCGCGCCGATCGGATCCTTCGTCGCCAGCACGAGGAAGCGCGGCGCCCCGTCCCGCCGGTCTCGGGGCGGCAGCTCGCCGCCCATCGGCACGCCGCCGCGATAGCCGCGGGCGACGACGTCGGGCCGCGTCACGTCGTCCGCCGCGTAATGCCAGCCGCCGAAGAAACGCACCTGCATCCGCGGCCCGGTCGACGCGTAGACCTCCTTGCGGCGCATCGCGTCGAAGATCGCGGCCCGCGAGTTCTCCGTCGCCCAGACCGCCGCATAGCCGGCGGCGACCTGCTGCCAGGCCATGATGTCGAGCGAGGGATCCTTCGCGGAGGCGAGGAACGTCATGTTCGTACGCGGCCTGCCGGGCTCGACGCCGACGGCCTTGCCCCAGAAATTGTCCTCGGCGCCGGTCGCGAGGGAGGTATGCGCGTCGGTGCTGCCGATCATGCCGAACTGGAAGGGATTGACGCCGAGCTTCGCCTCGAGCTCGAGGCCGAGCTTCAGCGCCGAGCGCGCGTACTCGAAGCGCAGCATCCAGGGCTCCTTCGGCAGCGTCTTCCCGATGTTGAGGTTTCCCTTGTCCCAGGTCTCGAAGTCGGCGAGCTCGTCGTCGGGGGAGAGCAGGGGATGCGTCTCCCCGTCGCCCTTGATCTGGGTCACCTCGACGATCGGCTCCCAGCGCGCGCGGGTCTCGGCGTGACGCCGGTCGAAGGGCTTCCCCGCCGAATCTTCGACGGCGAACATCCGCCCATTCGAGAGGTTCGCGTTGTGCGGGATTGCGAGGATCCGGCCGCCAGTCGTCTTCTCGTAGCGCTCGAGGAAGGCCCAGAGGTCTTCGGGGCGATCGCCGTCGAAAGCCGAGACCGGCGTGAGCTGCGCGGCCTTCTCGGCGCCGTCGG
>JBIPOQ010000534.1:0-2934 GCA_044379055.1 Myxococcota bacterium | reverse complement strand
CGACAGGGCCTCGGCGCGCACCTTCTCGAAGCCCTCGGGCGACGCCGGCCAATCCTCGAGCAGCTCGCCGACGACCAGCTCGCCCGCCTCCCCGTCGACGACCCGGGCATCGATCAGGCTGTCGACCTCCTCGACGAAGGGGATCTCCGCCTCGATCGCCTCGTGGAGGTCGCGCAGTCGCTCGAGGAAGGCGGGGGCGAAGGGGTCCGGCGTCCGGACCAGGACGATCAGCCGATCCTCCCGTCCGAACTGCTCCCGGAAGGCGTCGTATTCGACGACCGCAGGGTCGTCGTCGAGCAGCAGGGCCTCGGGCGAGTTGTCGACGGTCAGCTTCGGCAGCTGGGCGAGCAGCAGGGCCGTCGCCCCGAGCGAGACGACGAGGGCGGCGACCCGATGGCGGATCACGAAATGGCCCCAGCGCTCGAAGACGGCCTCGACCTTCCGCTGCCAGGGCGCGCTGCTCTCGAGGTCGCTCGACATCCCCGTCCTCTCGTCGATCGACGCGTCGGGACCGAGCCGACGCGGGCGTTGGGGCCGCACCGCGCCGCACGATAGTGCGACGCTCCGGGGCTCGGACGGGGGGAGCAGCGATGTGTGGCGGGGCGACTCGATCCGGGACCCGGGGCCCCATTCGCGCCCTTTTCCCGGCTTTCGATCTGGGCTTTACTCGCCGCCGCGTCGAACGATCGTCATCGAGAGGGGGCTTCATGTCGCTTCACACCGGCTCGGGTTCGCTGCGATCCCGGATCCTCGAATTCGCCTGCGTCCTCGCGTGCCTCGCCGCCGCGGGCCCGGCGCTGGCCGACGATCCCAAGGCCCGGGCCATCATGGAACGCGTCGACGCCCGCGACGACGGAGACAACCAGACCTCGACGCTTCAGATGATCCTGATCGACAAGAACGAGAAGCAGCGCGTCCGGGAGCTGCGCGCGCTCACCAAGGACAAGGGCGAGGACACCTGGTCGATGATGTTCTTCCTCGCGCCCGCCGACGTCGAGGACACGGGCTTCCTGACCTACGACTACGACGAGGCGTCCCGCGACGACGACCAGTGGCTCTACCTGCCGGCGCTCAAGAAGACCAAGCGGATCGCCTCGAGCGACAAGAGCGGCTCCTTCATGGGCTCGGACTTCTCCTACGCCGACATGACCGATCGCCCCCTCGCCTACTACGACTACAAGCTCCTGCAGGAGGCCGAGGTCGACGGGCATCCGGTCTGGGTCATCGAGGCCGTGCCCAACAACGACGAGGAGCGCGACGAGACGGGCTACACGAAGTCGATCCAGTTCATCCGCAAGGACAACGACGTGATGATCCGCTCGAAGATCTGGGTCAAGAAGGGCAACCGCAACAAGTACTTCAACGTCGAGAAGCTCGAGCAGATCGAGGGCATCTGGGTCCCGACGCTCATGACGATGACGACGAAGAAGGGCGAGCAGACCCTCCACAAGACGATCCTGCGGACCTCGGACGTGAAGTTCGGTCAGCCGCTCGCGTACGACCAGTTCTCCGTCCGTGGTCTCGAGACCGGGCCCTGAAGCGCGCGCGCACGCGAATGCCGCGGCGCCCGCGCGGGCGTCTGGCCCTGCTCGTCGCCCTCGTCCTCGGTGCCTCGCCGGCGCCTGCGCAGGACGAAGACCTCGACGACCTGATGGGCGGCTTCGAAGAGGCGCTCGACGAAAGCGAGCTCGACGACGGTGCGGCGGGACCGGCCTGGCTCGAGCGCCTGCCCTTCGGTGGCTGGGTCGCGAAGAACGTCGACTTCAGCGGCTCGATCTCGACCGGCGCGGTCGTCAGCTACCTCGCCCACCAGGCCCCCCACGGCGATCGCCCCACCACCCCACCGCCGCCCGGCGATCCCGGCCAGCTCGGCCGCGACTCGGATTTCGGCGGGCTCTCCCGACTCGACCTCGACGGATTCCTCCAGCTCGACGTGAAGCTGCCGCGCGCCTGGGAGCTGCGCGCCGAAGCCCTCGGCTGGTACGACTTCACCTATCGCCTGAAGGGCCGCGGCGACTACGGCGGCGCGGTCCTCGACGTCTACGAATGGCAGGTCGACGCCGGCGAGGTCTACGTCGCCGGGCCGATCCACGACCACGTCGACCTGACGGTCGGCCGCAAGATCGTCAACTGGGGCCGCTCGGACACCTTCCGCGTCGTCGACGTCGTGAATCCCCTCGACAACAAGGAGCCCGTGCTCGTCGACATCGAGGATCTCCGTCGGCCCCGGGCCATGGCGAAGCTCGATGCGAGCCGCGGCGCCTGGAATGCCGAGGCCCTGGTCGTCTTCGAGACCCGCTTCGACCGCAACCCGCCGCCGGGCAGCGACTTCTATCCGGATCTCTCCCGCTTCGCGTCCGCGCCGGGCCTGATCGTGAAGTTTCCGGTCGAGGACGAGAGCAACTTCGGACGTCTCCCCGGCGTCGCCGGTCGGGTCGAGGGCAACTTCAGCGGCTGGGATTTCGGCCTCTTCGGCGCCTGGGTCGACGAGACGAGCCGGGTCTTCGACATCGAGCCCACGGCCGGCCCCCAGCCGCTCGCACGACTCGAGGGCAACCGCTTCGGGATGCTCGGGGCGGCCGGCAACGTGACGCGTGGCGCCTGGCTCGTGAAGTTCGAGGTCGCCTGGCTCGACGAGCTGCGCCTGCTGCGGCCGAGAACGGCGGGGCCGCTCCCGTTCGGCAGC
Organism: Myxococcota bacterium; assembly: GCA_044379055.1. Taxonomy (GTDB): domain Bacteria; phylum Myxococcota_A; class UBA9160; order UBA9160; family UBA4427; genus UBA4427. The sequence goes on along the minus strand of JBIPOQ010000534.1, from coordinate 248 downwards.
GACGACAAGCAGCGGATCGACAGCCTGATCGGCCTCGAGTGGTACGGGCCCGACTCGCTGACGGCGGCGCTCGAGATCGTGAACCGGCAATGGCTCGACGTGCCGAGGAGCCCGCAGGTCCTGGAGTTCTTCGAGCAGAGCACCTTCGAGACGGGACTCCGCATCTCGCGGCCCTTCTTCCGGGAGCGACTCGACGTGACGCTGCTCGGCGTGATCTTCGGCGAGCGGGCCCAGGACGGCGGGCTCTT
>JBIPOQ010000530.1:0-2936 GCA_044379055.1 Myxococcota bacterium | reverse complement strand
TCTTGAGAGCGATGCGGAGCTCGTGGCGCGCGCTCGGCGACTCGGAGAGCGCCGTCTCGGCGCGCTTCTTGACTCGCCGCTCGAGGCGCGTCAACGCGGCGCGGGCGAAGCTCTCGGCGCCTCGGGCGAGGGGAGACGGCGGCGGCTCGTCGGCGCCGTCGCCGGATTCGGCTTCCCCGTCCCCGGCGCTCTCGCGCTCCGGGCGATCCTCGAGCGAGGCGAGCCAGCGTCCGAGCTCGAGCAGCAGCCGGGCATGGCGGCCCGAGCGGAGCGCCGACCGCAACGCGATCCGCCGCTCCTCGCGCAGGGCGACTGCGTCTTCGCGCAGGGTCTCGAGGGCCGCGTCCCCTCGGCGGCGAGCGAGCAGCGGGTCGATCCGCTCGGCGATGAACACGTCGAGATCGCGCACGTCGCCCAGCAGCGTCGCGAGCCCCCGCAGCGCGCCGCGGAGCCGACCGAGGCGCGCCGAGGGCACCTCGCGCCGGACCAGCGCGATCAAGGCCCGCATCCGCCGGAGCCCGACCCGCATCTGGTGGATGGCCTCCGGGTCGTCGCCGGTCGCGACGAGCTCGGCGTTCGCACCGATCTGCTGGAGACAATCCTGCGCGATCGCGGCGATCGCCCGACCGAGAGTCGCGTCGCCGGGCAGGTCGATCGGGTCGGCCCGGCGGACGACCGGGAGCGCCCCCGAGCGCAGGCGCTCCCCCCGCTCGGCCTTCGAATGCATCGCGGGTCGGAGGGCGACGTCCTCCGCGAGCTGCAGCGCGACGTCGTAGAGATGGGCGGCCGGCCCCCGGTGGTGCTCGAGCTCGAGCTCGCAGATCGGCTCCCGGGCGAAGCCCGCGCGGATCTCGCCGCGATCGAGGCAGAGGCTCCACTCGCCGAATTCATCGCGGACCCGACGGGTCTGGCGCTCGAAGGCGGTCTCGAAGACGGGCTCGAGCGGTTGCTCGCCGACGAGCTCGATCAATCGATCGCGCACCGCCGGATCCGGGACCGCCCGCAGATCCGGCCGCTCCCCCGCCCCCTCGCTCTCGACCTCCGTCCGGACGAAGAGGCCTGCCGCCTCACGTCCCCCGAGCTTGACGGTCTGCCACTGCCGATCCCCGGCACGCCGCAGGCGCAGCCCGATGCCGGCCTCCGCGAGCGCCCGATCGCGGGTATCGAAGTAGACCGAATGGAGGCGCTGGACCTCGATCGGCGAGGCGCCGGACGTCCGGAGCAGCGGATGCTCGAAGACACGCTCCGCGCCTTCGGCCTCGATCGAGAGCTTCAGCTCGATTTCGCGATGGGGATCCATGGCGCCCGGCCCCCGGTCGGATCCGGTCCCTGAACGGGGTCCCGTACTCCGAGGAAGATGAGGCTTTGCAGGGTAGCGCCGCCCCGGGGACCCCCGGATCACGACCCTGGATTCACCGAGTCGTCGCGGAATCGTCATCTGAGGCCTCGGCGGTGTCGATACCGTCCCGGCGATTCCCGATGACGCCTCTTGCTGTAGCAGGTTCCCATGGCCGACGGATACGATCTCCCCGTGACCCTCCGTCGTTACCTGAACCGGGAGCTCTCCCAGCTCGACTTCATCGAGCGGGTCGTCGCCCTCGCCGAGGACCCGGCGATTCCGCTGCTCGAGCGGGTCAAATTCCTCGCGATCTCCGGCCAGAATCTCGATCATTTCTTCCAGGTCCGCGTCGGCGGCCTGAAGACGCAGGTCGAAGCGCGGGTCTCGGCGCCTTCTCCCGACGGCATGGAGCCGCGGGAGCAGCTCGCCGCCGTGCGGCCGCGGGTCGTCGATCTGATGCGGCGGCAGAGCGATCTGTTCGAGAAGGACCTGCGGCCGAAGCTCGCTGCCTCGGGCATCGTCCTGCACGCCTGGAGCGAGCTCGGGGCCGCGAGCCAGGCGGAGCTCTCGCGCCATTTCGACGAGCAGATCTTCGCCGTGCTGACGCCGCTCGCCGTCGATCCGGCCCATCCCTTCCCGTACATCTCGAACCTCTCGCTCAACCTGGCCCTGATGGTTCGCGACCGGGATTCCGGCATCCATCGCTTCGCCCGCGTCAAGGTCCCGCCGCTGCTCCCGCGCCTGCTGCCCTGCGGTGCGCCCGGCGAGCTGATCCCCGTCGAGCAGGTCATCGCGGCCCACGCATCGATCCTCTTCCCGGGCGCGGACGTGCTTTCGTGTCACGCCTTCCGCGTGACTCGGGACGCCGATCTCGCGATCGAGGAGAGCGACGCGGACGATCTCCTGCTCGCGGTCGTCTCTGCGCTGCAGCGTCGGCTGCGGACGAACGATGCGGTGCGCGTCGAGCTCGAGCTCGGCATCCCGGAAGAGCCGAGGACGCTGCTCGCGAGCGAGCTCGAGCTCGAGCCCGGCGACCTCTATTCGAGCGGGTCCCTGCTCGACCTCGGCGCGCTCTGGGCCATCGCCGGCATCGACCGCCCGGAGCTCAAGCATCCGACCTTCAGCCCCGTCACGCCGGCCGCGCTCAGGACCGAGGAAGGCACCTCGCGGAGCTTCTTCGAATGCCTGAAGGACGGCGACCTGCTGGTCCACCACCCCTACGAGTCGTTCACGACGACGGTCGAGAAGTTCCTCACCGAGGCCGCCTCCGACCCCGCCGTCCTCGCGATCAAGCACACGCTCTACCGCACCTCGCGCCTCGGCAACGCGAGCGTGAACGCCCTGATGCAGGCGGCCGCCGCCGGCAAGGAGGTCGTGACCCTGATCGAGCTGACGGCTCGCTTCGACGAAGAGGCGAACGTCGCCTGGGCGCGCACCCTCGAGCAGGCCGGCGTCCACGTCGTCTACGGCGTCGTCGGCCTCAAGGCCCACGGCAAGACGACCCTCGTCGTCCGCCGCGAGGGCAACGCGATCCGCCGCTACGGCCACATCGGGACCGGCAACTACAACCCCGACACCGCCCGCAGCTACGAGGATC
>JBIPOQ010000531.1:0-2936 GCA_044379055.1 Myxococcota bacterium | reverse complement strand
ATCCGCCCGACGATCCCCGGCACGCGCATCACGATCGGGATCAGGATGCGCTCGCGCTGGGACCAGCCGGCGGCCGCCAGCACGAGGAGGACCGACGCTCCGACGAAGAGTCTGCGCACGACGCCCCCCTCTTCGCCCGGTCGACGACGCGGGATCTCGCGCGACGACTCGGACGACCCGGCCCTGTGCCATTCTATGCGGCGCCCGGGGAAGACCGCAACGCACGTTATGCGCGAGCCTCCGGAGCTTCGTCGATGTCCCGCACCGCGGGAAGGAGCGCCGATGACGATCGAATTCCTCCGCACCCCCGACGAGCGCTTTCGCGATCTCCCCGACTGGCCCTGGGCGCCGCGCTACGTCGAGGTCCCGGACGGCGCGGGCGGACGTCTGCGCATGCACTACGTCGACGAGGGCCCTGCCGAAGGGGCGCCGATCCTCTGCCTCCACGGGCAACCGACCTGGTCCTATCTCTATCGAAAGATGATCCCGATCTTCGTCGCCGCCGGTCGCCGCGTCGTCGCCCCCGATCTCGTCGGATTCGGGCGCTCCGACAAGCCGACTCGCGGCAGCGACTACGACTACGCACGCCACGTCGCCTGGCTCCGGGCCTTCGTCGAGGCCCTCGACCTGCGCGAGATCGACCTGATCTGCCAGGACTGGGGCGGGCTGCTCGGACTCCGGCTCGTCGCGGAATGCCCCGAGCGCTTCGCGCGGGTCCTCGCTTCGAATACCGGGCTGCCCGACGCCCGGGACATCCCGCTCGCCGCGGCGCCGGCCCTGCACGCGCTCTACGAGAAGCTCCCGGTTCCCCGGACGATGGCCGACGTCGCAACGGGCTTCGTCGCTTCGACGAAAGGCGGAACCCCGGCCTTCATGTACTGGCAGAAGCATTGCGCCGATTCCCCCGACTTCACGCCCGAGGCGGTCCTGCGCGCGCTCTGCCCCGGCCTGTCGGAGGCCGAGGTCTCGGCCTACGCGGCGCCCTTTCCCGACGAGCGCCATCGCGCGGGCGCCCGCCGCTTCCCGTCGCTCGTCCCGATCCTGCCGGACGATCCTGCGATCGCCGACAACCGCCGCGCCTGGGAATCCCTGTCCCGATTCGAGAAGCCCTTCCTCACCGCCTTCACCGACCGTGATCCCGTCACCGCAGGCCAGCACCTGCGCTTCCAGCAGGAGATCCCGGGCGCCGCAGGCCAGCCCCACACCACGATCCGCGGTGCCGGCCATTTCGTCCAGGAGGATGCGGGCCCCGAGCTCGCCCGCATCGCCCTCGATTTCTTCGGCGGCGGTCGCCCGATTTCGCCCGCTGCGCGCGAGTAGGAATCGCGTAAAGTCGAACGACCGACCGCCACGCAGATCCCAGGAGCAACCATGGCCGCCCCCTCCGAGAAGAACGAGAAGCGCCGCATCATGCGATTTCGCGAGACCGCGCCGCCGCCCCTCGCGGACGTCGAAGCGAACGTCCGCTGGCTCCGCGATCGCGAGCTGATCAAGAATCTCTACCGACGTTATGCGTATGGCGTCGACTCGATCGACTTCGAGCTCGTCCGTTCGATCTTCCATCCCGACTGCGTGGTCGACGGAACGCTCGAGGGAGGCGGCCTCGACGAGTATCTCGAGGGCCTCGAAGACGCCATGTACCAGTGGGACGCGACGATGCATTTCGTCGGGAACCAGTACGTGGAGATCGCGGGCGATCGCGGCTTCGTCGAGTCCTGGGTCCTCGGGTACCACATGGAGGCCGACGACAGCCCGATCGACCATCTCGTGCTGGCGCTCCGCTACCAGGACGAGGTCGTGCGCGTCGGCGACGACTGGAAGGTGATCCACCGCAAGACCTCGCGGCAATGGCATACCGGGCCCTTCCCCCGGCCGACGATCGGACCGCCGTCCTATCCCCGCCCTTCGCACGCGAAGAAATGATTCGAGCCGAGGGTTCCGGGAGACGGGCCATGACGCCTGAACTCGACCACGAGGTGGTGATCGTCGGCTCCGGCTTCTCCGGGATCGGCGCCGCGATCGCGCTCCGGAAGATGGGCATCGAGGACTTCGTCCTGCTCGAACGCGAGAACGAGCTCGGCGGGACCTGGGTCCAGCACGCCTACCCCGGTCTCGAGATCGACATGCCCTTCTTCGTCTACTGCTATCCCTTCGAGCCGCGCTGGAGCTGGACCCAGCTCTATCCGACGGGCGACGAGTACCGCGACTACACCCGCGCCTGCGCCGAGAAATACGACGTCGCCCGCCGCATCCGCTGCAATGCGCCCGTCTCGCGCGCAGAATACGACGCGTCCGCGAACGTCTGGCGGATCTCGCTCGAGAGCGGCGAGACGCTGGTCTCCCGCTACGTGGTCAACGCGACGGGTCTGCTCGTCGTCCCGAAGATGCCCGACATCGAAGGCATCGGGGATTTCGAGGGCAAGATCATCCACACGGCCCGCTGGGACCACGCCTACGACCTGAGCGAGAAACGCGTCGCCGTGATCGGCACCGGCGCGACCTCCATCCAGGTCGTGCCCGCCATCGCCGATCGGGTGAAGCAGCTCGACGTCTACCAGCGGACGCCGATCTGGCTGATGCCGAAGCCGAATCCGAAGCTCTCGCCCGGCTTCCAGCAGTTTCTCCGCCGCGTCCCCTTCGCCCAGCGGCTGATGCGCTGGGTGATGAACCTGCTCGTCGAGGTCGTCTTCGGCCTGGGCTTCATCCGGTACACGCGCTTCCCGGGCATCTTCAAAGCGATCGAGAAGCGGCTCGCCGACTTCGTCCGGAGCGAGGTCGAGGATCCCGCGCTGCAGGAAAAGCTGATCCCGAAATACGCCTATTTCTGCAAGCGCCCGAGCTTTTCGAACTCCTTCTACGCGACGCTCAATCGTCCCCACGTCGAGCTCGTCACCGACGCGATCGACCACGTCTCCAAACGCGGCATCGTGACGGCC
>JBIPOQ010000532.1:0-2936 GCA_044379055.1 Myxococcota bacterium | reverse complement strand
GAGCTCGCGGAACTGGACGTCGCCCTGGACGAGGGCGTGAGTCCCGACGACGAGGTCGATCTCGCCCATCGCGAGCAGCCCGCGCACGGCGCGGATCTCGGCGCGCGGAAGCGACGAGGTCAGGAGGCCGACGCGGAGCTTCGCCGCCGGCCCGAGCGAGGCGGCGAGCTTCCCGAGCGTGCGGAAATGCTGCTCGGCGAGGAGCTCGGTCGGGGCCATCAACGCGGTCTGGCCGCCGCAGGCGGCGACCGCGACCGCGGCGAGCAGGGCGACGACCGTCTTGCCGCTCCCAACGTCGCCCTGGACGAGGCGGTTCATCGGGTGGGGCTTCGCGAGATCCTCGAGGATCTCGCGCATCACCCGCCGCTGGGCCTGCGTCAGGCGATACGGCAGCGCCTTCGCCGCGTCCCGGGACTCCGGCCGGCTCGCATCGATCGCGATGCCCGGCTGGCGGGCGACCCGCGCGCGCCGCATCGCGAGGCCGAGCTCGAGCAGGAAGAGCTCTTCGAGCACGAGCCGGTCGTGGGCCGGCGAGGCGAAGGCTGCATAGCGCTCGACGTCGATCTCGCCCCCCGGTCGGTGCAGGGCCCGCAGCGCGGTCGGCACGTCGGGCAGTCCCCGTTCGGCGACGAGCGCCTCCGGCAGGTAGCCCTCGACGAGGTCCGCATGGGTATCCACCGCCTGGGCGATCAGCCGGCGGAGCGTCCGCGGGTTCATGCCTTCCGGGGCCGAGTAGACCGGCACGACCCGACCGAGGTCGTCCGCGTCTCCCTCGGTCGCCGCAGCGGCGGTCGCCGCCTCGACGTCCTTCGGGCCGAGGAACTCGATCTCGGGATGGATCAGCTCCTTCGAGAACCGATACCGACGCACCTCGCCGCTCACGAGCACGCGCCGTCCCTTGACCAGCTGGCCCGCGATCGTCTCTCCGCCGCGAAACCATTTGAGCGTCACGATCGCCCGCTCGTCGCCGACCACCGCCTGCAGGAAACGCGTGAAGCGCCCGCCTCGGCGCAGCCCGACCCAATCGACGACCTTGATCTCCGCGACGAAGGTCGCGCTGCGACCGACGACCAGATCCTCGACGGAGCTGATCCGCCGCCGGTCCTCGTACTCCGACGGCAGCCAGAACAGCAGATCCGAGATCCGCTCCAGCCCGCGGCGCGCGAAGGCCTCGGCCTTCTTCGGACCGATGCCGGGAAGCGCCGCGAGGGAGCGGGCGAGGAGCTCGTCGGCCCAGCCGATGCGGCCGAGGGGATCGATGAGCTCGCCGAGCTCCCGGGCGACGTCGCGATTCGGATGCTCCGGATCGAAGCCCGCGAGCCGTTTGCGGAGCCGGTCGAAGCGTGCGCGCAGCTCGCCCGGGACGACGCGCGCGGCCAGATGCTCGAGACAGGCCTCGGCTTCGGAGCGATCGGCCGGGCGCGGCGACGGTCCGACCAGCGCCGACACGCAGCGGTGGAGCGTCGCGACCTCCGCGTGCAGCGTCTCGCCCATCGGTCGCGCGACCTCCTCGCCGGCCTCGGGACCGCTCGCCTCGTCCGCGATGCGTGCCCTAAGCGCGCGCCGCGCCCGCGCCGGGGACCGGACGGCCCGCGGCGAGCGCGTCGAGCTCGTGGATCTGCTGCAGCGACCTGACGCCGATCCGCTCCGCCCGCAGCGCGACGATCGCGTCGGCCGAGGCGCGGGCCGCCGCCAGCGTCGTGCAGTACGGCACCCGCCGGAGCAGCGCGGCGCGCCGCAGGGACTTCGAGTCCTCGACGGCCCGGGGATCGGGACCGACGGTGTTGATGACGAGCGTGATCTCGCCCGAGCGGATCTTGTCGGCGGTGTGCGGCGAGCCCTCGTGGACCTTGTTGACCGACTCGGCCTCGATGCCCATCGCGCGCAGCGCGCCCGCGGTGCCACGCGTCGCGACGACGCGGAAGCCGGCAGCGACGAGCTTCTCGATCGGGCCGCGCAGCCGCTCGCGCTCCTCTTCCCGGACCGACACGAGCACCGTCCCCTCGGTCGGCAGGCTGTTGCCCGCCTGGATCTGGGCCTTCGCGAAGGCGCGACCGAAATCCGAGTCGATGCCCATCACCTCGCCCGTGCTCTTCATCTCGGGCCCGAGCAGCACGTCGACGCCCGGGAACTTCACGAAGGGGAAGACCGCCTCCTTCACCGAATAGTGCCGCGGCACGATCTCCTCGGTGAATCCGAGCGAAGCGAGCGAGCGCCCCGCCATGACGAGCGCCGCGAGCTTCGCGAGCGGAACCCCGATCGCCTTCGACACGAAGGGAACGGTCCGAGACGCCCGCGGATTGACCTCGATCACGAACACGCGGCCGTCCTTGACCGCGTACTGCACGTTCATCAGCCCGCGGACCCCGATCGCGAGCGCGAGCTTGCGCGTCGCGACCAGGATCTTCTCGATGGCATCCTTCGCGAGCGAATAGGGCGGCAGCGAGCAGGCGCTGTCGCCCGAATGGATGCCCGCCTCCTCGATGTGCTCCATGATGCCGCCGACGACGACCCGCTCGCCGTCGCAGATCGCGTCGACGTCGACCTCGATCGCATCGGCCAGGAATCGATCGACGAGCACCGGGTGCTCTTCCGAGGCGCGCACCGCGAGGCGCATGTACCGCCGCAGCCCCTCGACGTCCTGCACGATCTGCATCGCGCGCCCGCCGAGCACGTACGACGGCCGCACGAGCACCGGGTAGCCGATCCGCTCCGCGATCCGCTCCGCCTCTTCGCCGCTGCGCGCCACGTCGCCGGCCGGGCGCTCGAGACCGAGCTCCTCGAGCAGGGCCTCGAAGCGCTCGCGATCCTCGGCGCGATCGATGGCGTCGGGCGGCGTCCCGATGATCGGGACGCCAGCGGCTTCGAGAGCGACCGCGAGCTTGAGCGGCGTCTGCCCGCCGAACTGGACGACGACGCCCCAGGGCTTCTCCTTC
>JBIPOQ010000533.1:0-2936 GCA_044379055.1 Myxococcota bacterium | reverse complement strand
CGCATTCCGAGCGCAGGGCCTCTCGCAACCCCACGCCCGCTCAAGAGTTCTGGCTTCCGGCCGATGTCTCCCGCCAGGACCGCCCGTCGGCGAGGGGACCCCGCGTGTCGCGACAAACACCGCAAGCCAATCCGGCCCGAGCGCCTCGAAGCGCCCGCTCGAAGAAAGCCGGGCGCACCGCACGATCCGCGCCCAGCCCGAGCCTGGACGTTCCGCCGAAATCGGAGGCGCCCCGACGCGACGCCGACGTCGAAGCCCAGCGCGCGTTGCTCGCCGACCCGGCCCGGATCGCCCAGGGCCCGAGCCCGGGCCACGCAACGAAGCCCCGGACCCGGACGGTCGCCGAGGCGAAGCCCACGCCGAGCGCGAGCCCGCTCCCGAGCCCGACGAAAAAAAAGCCGTCGCCGCGCCACGCGCCGAAGACGGAGCCCGACCCGACGCCTGAACCGACCCCGCAGCGCTCGAATCGATCGACGGCGCTGCTCGACGCCACGCGCGCCCAGCGCCTCGCGCGCGAGGCGCGCCTTCGCCAGCACGAGAGTCGGGAAGCCCTCGCGCGTACACGCGCCGCGCTCGCGACGCCGATCCTCCCGGAACCGACACCCGAACTGCCCGCTACGACGGCCCCCGGCTGGCATCGCCGACCGCTCGGACAGCCGATCCTGGCCGGGACGCCCACACCGGCCGCGCCGCGGCAGGCTTCCACACCGTCGATCGCTCCCCGCGCGGCGCTGATCCCGCCCGCCGAGCGTGCCCTCGCGGCGGAGCTGCGCGAAGCGAAGGCGACCCTCGCGATCGCCCGCGAGACGACCGTGAGCCAGCGCGACGAGATCGCCCGCCTGCGCGCCGCCCTCGCGGACGCCGCGACGAGCGCCGTCGCCGTCCCGGCGAACGCGTCCGCGCCGAACGAAGACGAGCGCGCCGAACGGATCGAGCTCCGCGGCCGGATCAGCGTCCTCGAAGCCGAGCTCGAGCGCGCCGCCCTCGAACGCGCCGAGCTCCACCGTGCGATGGCCGCCCATCAGCAGGAGCTCGCCGAACGCAGCCGCCGTCAGGCGGCGCTGCAGGAGCGCTACGACGTCCTCGAGCAGGCCCTCGACCAGACCCGTCGACAGGCCGAGCAGGAACGGCGCCGTCACACCGAGGCCCAGACCCTGCTCGAACGCCTGCGCGCCACCCTGCGTGGGGTCGGGACCGATCCGCACGAAGCGGCCCCCGCAGCTGCGATCGCCGTCGCGCTCCCGGCTCCCTCGCCCGCAGCCCCGGCCTCGAGCGCACCGGCGAGCGGCGCGGCGACGCTGCTCGTAGCGACGGCGCCGGTCGCGGCAGCAGCGACCTCCTCCTCCCCCGGGCCGACGGCGCCGGCCAGCGCGGTCCCGACGGCGCGAGGCGCCGGCGCTCGTGCGCCGATCTTCTCATTCTGGCTCGAGGAGCAGGTGCGCCGGAACTTCGGACCGCTCGGCATCGACTCGATTCCCGATCTCCTGCGCGAGCCCCTCGCGCGGCGCGGGCGGGCGAACGACGGGGCCCTCCGCATCCTGCTCGTCGGACCGGGCGTCGCAGGCCAGGCGCGCGACCTCTGCGAGGCCCTCGTGCGCGCCGGGACCCCGGCCTTCGAGCTGCACGTCGCCGATCCCGACGCGCGGCGCGAGCTCGCGCCGCTCGGCGACGATCCGCTGCGGGAGATGATCCGGCGCGAGGGACATCCCGATCGGCCCGAGACGCTGCGCGAGCGTCTGCGCGAGCTCGAGCCGGCGGTGGTGGTGACCCGCGAGCTGTTGACCTGGCAGGCCGACGTGGCTCCTTGGCTCGACGTGCTGCGAGAGGCGAGCGCAGCGGGCACGGCGCTCGTCTTGCTCGAGCAGACGGGGCTCGGCGCGGTGACCCCGAGCGCCGAGCTCGGGGCGATCGGCGAGCGCATCTGGGAGCTCCTGCCGGAGCGCTACACCCGCGATCCCGAATCCGGATCGAAGGTCGCGAGCTTCCGCGAGGCCTTCGCGGCACGGGCGACCCCGCCGCCTAACGGGCTCCTGCGACGGCTGCGCGAGGGCTTCGAGCTCGAGCTCTGTGCCCAGTTCGGATTCCTGGCCGAAGCCTTCGTGAGCGGACCGATCGCCTCCTGCTTCGACGAGCAGCAGCCCCGGGATCAGCGCTTCCTGAAGCAGATCGCCGACGTCGACGAGCGCCGCCTCGAATCCGGCCAGGCCGCTGCGCTCCACCTCGTCGCCCGCATCGATCCCGCCGGATCCCGCTGAGCACGGCGCGGCCCCGGGCCGCCGAGCGCTTGCGCCCGGCCACGTCCCCGCATAAACAGGGACGATGGGAGAGCACCGATCGGATCGTTCCGCAGACTTCGAGGTCGGCGTCGTCCAGACGGTCGTCCTCCGCGAAGACCAGCCCGAGCGCCGTCTGCCGACGGAGATCTGGTACCCCGCGCGGCCGTCGACCAGCGCCAGCGGGGCGGCCCACGCGCGAGCGCCCCATCCCCTCGGCCTGCCCCATGACGCGGTCGCCGGCCTCGAGCCGATCCCGGGCCCCTGCCCGCTGATCGTCTTCTCCCACGGCAACTCGGGCTACCGCCAGCAGTCGACCTTCCTGACGACACGCCTCGCCCGCGCGGGCTTCGTCGTCGCGGCGCCAGACCACGTCGGCAACACCTTTCCCGAGATGCTCGCCCTCGAAGACGACGAGGCCCGACGCGCGGTGCACCGCGAGATCCGGCGCCACCGTCCCGCCGATCTGCACGCCGTGGTCCGTGCGCTCCTCGACCGCCCCGCCGAAGGCATCGACCGCCCGGCGCTGCCTCCCCGTCCCCGCCTCGACCCCACCCGCGTCGGCGGCCTCGGCCATTCCTTCGGCGGTTGGACGGCGCTGAAGCTCCCGGCCCTCGAGGCGCGGGTGCACGCGGTCTGCTCGCTCGCCCCGGTCGCGGAGCC
>JBIPOQ010000529.1:0-2946 GCA_044379055.1 Myxococcota bacterium | reverse complement strand
CCAGCTCGACGAGATCCAGGACCAGGTCGACGACGTCGTGCGGGCGGGCCAGCCGATCGGCACCGTCGGCGAGACCGGCTCCTTGAGCGGCCCGAGCCTCTACTTCGAGCTGCGAAAGGCAGGCTCTCCGATCGACCCGGTTCCCTGGCTGCGCGGCGACTGACGGGCGCGGTCGTTCCGGCCCGCGCATCCGGCGGCGTTCGCCTGCTAGTGTCTGCGCCGATCCCATCGAGGAGCGGACGAACACTTGAAGACGCGGCGAACTCCGAACTTCCTGGCTCCTTTCGGCTGCGGCATGGCGGTCGCGATCGCCGCGACGAGCCTCGTCGGTCAGGCCGAGTCCCCCGCCGGCGAAGACCGGACGAGCGCTGCCGTCGCCCAGCGCTACGAGGACCTCTCCCTCTTCACGAGCATCCTCGAGCTCGTCCGCAGCCACTACGTCGAGGAGGTCGACGAGCACGCGCTCCTCCAGAGCGCGATGAAGGGCCTGCTCCAGGACCTCGATCCGCATTCCTCCTTCATGGAGCCGACCGAGTTCGACGAGATGCAGGTCGAGACGAAGGGCGAGTTCCACGGCCTCGGCATCGAGATCTCGAAGGCGACCGGCGAGTACATCGAGGTCGTGTCGCCGATCGAGGGCACGCCGGCCCAGCGCGCGGGCATCAAGGCCCGGGACCGCATCAGCTCGATCTGCCCGACCGAGAAGCCCGAGGAGTGGACCGAGCCCTGCCGCGGCACGGCGGAGATGTCGCTCGTCGAGGCCGTCTCGCTGATGCGCGGCCGCAAGGGCACGTCGATCACGATCTACGTCGTGCGCGAGGGCAACCCCGAGCCCCAGAAATTCGAGATCAAGCGCGACACCGTGACCGTCGCCTCGGTCCGCTCGGAGCTCGTCGAGCCCGGCATCGGCCACCTGCGCGTGACGTCCTTCCAGGAACGCACGAGCCAGGACGTGGGCCAGGAGCTCGACCAGCTCGAGCAGGAGAACGGCTCGCCCCTCGCCGGCCTCGTCGTCGACCTTCGCGACAACCCGGGCGGCCTGCTCAACCAGGCCGTCGAGATGGCGGATCACTGGCTCCCGGAAGGCCTCGTCGTCTACACCCAGGGCCGGAGCGCCAGCGAGCGCACCGAATACCGCTCGGACGCGGCGGTCCGCGGCGGCGAGTATCCGATCGTCGTGCTGGTCAACGAAGGCAGCGCCTCGGCGTCGGAGATCGTGGCCGGCGCGCTCCAGGATCGACACCGCGCGATCGTGCTCGGCAAGCCGACCTTCGGGAAGGGCTCGGTGCAGACGGTCTACCCGCTCGAGGGCGGCGCGGGGCTGCGGCTCACGACCGCGCTCTACTACACGCCCGCCGGCCGCTCGATCCAGGAGGTCGGCATCACGCCCGACATCGACGTCGATCCCGCCGAGACGGCGGAGCTCGGCCTGCCCAACCGCCGCCGCATGCGCGAGAGCGATCTCGACGGCCACTTCACCCAGCGCGACGCCAAGGGACGCGAGACCGGCGCCCCGGAGCCGACCCGCCGCGTCCTGCCGCGCTGGCCCGGGAGCGAGGAAGGGGAGAAGCCCGCCGAGGCCGGAGCGCCGGGCGATGCGGAGAAGAAGCCGGACGCCGCCGCGGAGACGCCCGAGGCGCCGGCGGTCGACGTCCAGCTCGCCCGCGCGGTCGAGGTCCTGAAGACCTGGCAGTACTTCGAGGATCTGCGCGATCAGCGCGCGAAGGCCGGCGCGGTCGCGAAGGCGCCGACCGGCGAGCCGCCTGCGTCGGCATCCGGCCCGGCGCCCGGGACGGCCCCGGCCCCGGCGCCCGCGCCGAACTGAACGCCTTGCGCATCTCCCGCCCGTCGACGCCTGCGGCCACCGAGCGGCCGATGCTCGGCGTCGGGCAGCTGCTCGCCGGCCTCTCGGGCCTCTTCGCCCATCACGTCGGTCGCGTGCTCGTCGTCGGCGAGATCAGCAACCTCCATCAGGCCCGGTCGGGCCACGCCTACTTCACGCTGAAGGACGCCGACGGCCAGATTCGCGCCGCGCTGTTCCGCGGCAACGCGGGTCGGCTGCGCTTCGCGCTCGAGGAGGGGCTCGAGGTCGTCGTCGAGGCGGAGGTCTCGATCTACGCCGCGCGGGGCGATCTGCAGCTGATCGTGCGCGGGGTCGAGCCGCGGGGCGTCGGTGCGTTGCAGCTCGCCTTCGAGCAGCTGCGCCGCCGGCTCGAGGCGGAGGGCCTCTTCGAGCCTGCCCTGAAGCGGGCGATTCCCGTCTTCCCGCGCCGGATCGGGGTCGTGACCTCGCCGACGGGAGCGGCGATCCGCGACGTGCTCGAGGTGACGGGGCAGCGCTTTCCGGGGATCCCGGTCCTGATCTCGCCGTGTCTGGTGCAGGGCGACTCCGCGCCGGGGGAGATCGCGGCGGCGCTCGCGCGGCTCGCCCGCTTCGACGACGTCGACGTCGTGCTGCTCGTGCGCGGGGGCGGCTCGCTCGAGGATCTGCAGGCGTTCAACAGCGAGGTCGTGGCGCGGGCGGTGCGCGCATCCCGGGCGCCGGTCGTCGCCGGGGTCGGCCACGAGACCGACGTCACGATCGCCGATCTCGTCGCCGACGCCCGGGCGGCGACGCCCTCGGCGGCGGCGATGCTCGCGACCCCGGACCGCGCGGCGCTCGCCCGGGTCGTCGAGCGCGATCGGCGCCGACTGCTCGGTCTCGTCGCCGCCCGCGTCGAGCGCGCCCGAGCCCGCCTTGCCCACGGCCTCGAGGCGCTCGCCGCGCGCAGCCCCCGCGCGCGGATCGAGCGCGCCCGGATGCGGGAGGCGCGGGCCCGCACGGCGGCGGAGGTCGCGATCCGGCGCCGGCTCGAGCAGGCCCGGCGGCGCTTCGGCGAGTCGGCCGCGCGCCTCGACGCGCTCTCGCCCCTCGGCGTGCTCGGCCGGGGCTTCGCCCTCGTGCGC
>JBIPOQ010000527.1:0-2950 GCA_044379055.1 Myxococcota bacterium | reverse complement strand
CGATGACCCGACCTCGCCGACCTTCCCCGGCCGTTGCTCGACGATCCAAGGCGATCCTCCCGACCCGAGGCCCGCTGGCGGCCGCCCCGTCAGTCTAGGCGCCCGGCATTGCCCTCACATCCGCGGATCGCCCCTCGCGGCGGAGCCAAGGGATCACAGAGGGAAGAGCGAGCCGCGCGCTGATAATGGGGTGGCGCCAGGGGAGCGGGTATCGCTTCGGGACGTCCGTCAACGTCGAACGAGTACAGGGAGGCTTCAGCCGATGGCGCGTCAGATGCGGGCGCGCGGTAGACGCCCCGCGCCGCCGGTCGAAGAAGGTGCGAGAGAAGGACGCGGGGGTGGCAGCGCGAGCCGTGGGGACGCTGTATTCTGCCGTCCGGTCCTGTACCAACTCGATTCCATGCGGATCCCGGAACATCGGAGGGAGTGACATGATTCTCAGACTGACCGCGAAGGCTCTCATCCTGGCGAGCCTCGTGCTCTTCGCCAGCACGGCGATGGCCGGCGATTGCAATACCGATCTCAACGGCGACGGCGCGACCAACGAAGCCGACGTCGCGATCTTCCAGGGCTCGCTCGGCAAGTCCGCGGGCGAAGAGGGCTTCGTTGCCGGCGCCGATCTCAACGGCGACGGAACGGTGACCGCTGCGGACTACGGAATCTTCCTGTCCTGCAACTAACTTCGCCTTCGCCCTCGAGCCCGATCCCGAGCTCGCGGACTCGATCCAAGATTTCAAGGAGATTCCCATGAAGGTTCGCGCCCTCCTTCTCTCCCTCGCGATGGTCCTCTGGACGGCTTCTGCGTCCGCCGTGACGTTCTCGGTGCTGAGCACCGTGACGTCGAACGGCAGCCCCCTCAACGCGCTCGACATCGGCGAGACGGTCACGATCCGGCTGCGCATCATCGACTCGACCGGCGTGTTCGGTCTCGGCGCCTCCGCCTGGGACTACAACGAGTCGATCATCGACTATCAGACGGGCTCGGGCCAGACGGTGGCCTCGATCAACCACGCTGTCTGCATTCCCGGGACCGGTTGCTTCAGCGGCCTCTCGAACACGCTGACGAACCCGTTGACCGAGACGTCGATCGGCGTGAGCGGCAACCGCGTGCTGATCTTCAACGGCGTCGGCCTGACGGCGACGAACACGAACGCTTCCGACCCGGGTCTCGACAATGTCGTCGGCGGTGGGGATGCGCAGGTCAGCCTGGTCTTCGCAGCCATTGCCAATGGAACGACCCAGATCCGCATCGGGACGGGCTACAACGGCGACGGCGAGGTGCTCGCCGGCGGCGTGACGACTCAGGACGACAACACGACGATCAACATCACGGTCCCCGAGCCCGCGAGCCTCGCGGCGGGCATGATGGCGATGGCGTCGGTGGCGGGCGTGATCGCGGTGCGCCGACGGTTCTAGCTCGAGATCGACGGACCGCCTCCAAGCGGGCCGCAAAGACGGAAGGCCAGGAGTCGCAGGACTCCTGGCCTTTTTCTTTTCGGGGGCTCGGATCGGCACGACTGCGCGCTGCGCTCGGGCAGGAACGAAGAGGAGGCCTGCCCTGGGCCTGGGCTTGGGCCTGGGCTGAGGAGGCAGAGCTCCCCGGGTCTGGGTCGAGCGGAATCCGGACGGCTACGCGAGGCAGCGTTTGTCACGGGGCGCCCGGAGCGCTCGCCGGGCGTCGCAGAACCGGCTAGCCGGATCCCCGCCAAGGACAGGTCCACAGCGCCCCGGAAGCGAGGACGATGAGATGCCCCCGCTCAGGGGCGATTGGGCGGCATCGTCCCGATCGAGCCCGGGGAGACCGCAGCGCCCGCTAGTCGACTGCCCGGTGGCCGCGGCCAGCGTCCAAAGGGTCCGCGAAAGAGCCTGGGGCCGGCCGGCTTGGAGCGGCGGTGGGAGCTCGGGGCCCAGGAGGGCCGGCGTCCGAAACGATCGCGGGGCGGAGATCGGCGCCCCGCAGCGCGCTCATTCGATGGGGGAACGAGGGGCAGGGACCGGGATTCGAAATGGGCACCGTTCAGGAAGGATCCTGCGCCCCAAAAGAAAACTGCCCTGACCTCTTTCGAGATCAGGGCAGTCTGGATCGATTGAACCGGTCCGACTCGAGCGGCTGACCGCGTCGAGTCGGGCTCGAGCTCAATTACTCCTTGCGACCCGCCGCCGCGAGGCCCGCGAGGCCGAGGCCCATCAGGAGCGCCGTGCCGGGCTCCGGAACGACCGTGATGGCGATCGAGGTGTTCGAGGACTGATCGGTCACGCCGCCGGCGAGCACCTCACCGTCACCGTTGTAGCCGGTGCCGATGATGATGGTCGTCGTGCCCGGAGCAACGGCGGTGAACGTGATGCGCATCTGCGCATCGTTGCCACCGACCGCGCCGTTGAGGCCCGGGTCGAGAGCGTTCGTGTTCGTCGCCGTCAGGCCGACGCCGTTGAAGATCAGCACGCGGTTGCCGCTCGAGCCGATCGAGGTCTCGCTCAGCGGGTTGGTCAGCGTGTTGGTCAGGCCCGAGAAGGCGCCGACAG
This sequence comes from Myxococcota bacterium, assembly GCA_044379055.1. Classification (GTDB taxonomy): domain Bacteria; phylum Myxococcota_A; class UBA9160; order UBA9160; family UBA4427; genus UBA4427. Next base: position 427 of record JBIPOQ010000527.1, on the reverse strand, counting down.
CCGGAATCGCGACCGCGTGGTTGATCGAGGCAACGGTCGAGCCCGTCGTGAAGTCGATCACCGCCTCATTGTAGTTGTAGGCCGAAGCGCCGAGACCGAACACGCCCACGCCGTTCGTGAGACGGATGCTGAGGGTGACGGTGTCGCCCGCGACCAGGTTGTCGGTCGAGCGGTCGGCCGTGACGTTGAACACGGTCGCCGCGCTCGCCGCCGAGGCCGCGAGGAAGATCGCCGAAGCGATAACAGAAGTAAACAGCCGCATCTTTATCATTCTCCTTGAGGATTGAGCTTCTGCCGCTCTGGCTTCTGCTCTCAATTTCGTGCCCCGTCGTTTGAGCTCCGACCCGAACCGTCTGCGAAACCGCTTCTTGTCTGGGTCAGTTCGACGAGGATCCGAGGCAGAACTTCGTCGAGTCGAACTTTCGAG
>JBIPOQ010000526.1:0-2951 GCA_044379055.1 Myxococcota bacterium | reverse complement strand
GATGGAAGAGCCGATCGTCCTGCCGACGCGGTTCCCGAACCTGCTCGCGAACGGCTCGGCCGGCATCGCCGTCGGCATGGCGACGAACGTCCCGCCGCACAACCTGCGCGAGCTGACCGCCGCCCTGATCCTCGAGGCCGAGAACCCGGACTGCACCCTCGACGACCTGCTCGAGAAGATGCCCGGCCCCGACTTCCCGACCGGCGCCGTCATCTGCGGCACCGACGGCATCCGGAGCTATTTCGCGACCGGCCGCGGCCATCTGACGCTCCGCGCCGTCGCCGCCTTCGAGCCGACCAAGCGCGGCGTCCGCATCGTCGTCACCGAGATCCCCTATCAGGTCAACAAGGCCCTCCTGCTCGAGCGCATCGCCGAGCTGGTCCGCGAAGGACGCCTCGAGGGCATCTCCGACCTGCGCGACGAGTCGAATCGCGAGGGCATGCGCGTCGTCATCGAGCTCAAGAAGGACGCCGCCGAAGACGTCGTCCTGAACCAGCTCTACAAGATGACGCCGCTCCAGACGACCTTCGGCGTCAACCTGCTGGCCCTCGTCGGCAATCGCCCGCAGACCCTCTCGATCAAGGAGGCGCTCCGACACTTCATCGAGTTCCGCAAGGAAGTCGTGATCCGCCGCGCGATCTACGACCTCGCCCAGGCCGAGGCCCGGGCCCACATCCTCGAAGGCTTCGAGATCGCCCTCGACCATCTCGACGAGGTGATCGCGCTCATCCGTGCGGCCGAGGACGCGAACACCGCCCGCGGCCAGCTGATGACGCGTTTCGGCCTCTCCGAGCGCCAGGCCCAGGCCATCCTCGACATGCGCCTGCGCGCGCTGACGGGCATGGAGCGCCAGCGCGTGCTCGACGAGCTGGCCGAGCTGCGCGCCCTGATCGCCGACCTCAAGGCGCTGCTGACGAGCGACGCGCGCATCCTCGAGGTCGTGATCAAGGAGCTGCGCGAGATCGAGGAGAAGTTCGGCGACGAACGGCGGACGGTGCTCGGGCCCGCCATCGACGGCATCACGAACGAGGATCTGATCGTCGAAGAGGACATGGTCGTCACCCTGTCCCACTCCGGCTACATCAAGCGCAATCCGATCACGCTCTACCGCCAGCAGCGCCGCGGCGGCAAGGGCGCGAAGGGCATGGAGACCCGTGACGAGGACTTCGTGCGCCATCTCGGCGTCGCCTCGACCCACGCCTATCTGCTCTTCTTCACCAACCTCGGTCGCCTGCACTGGCTCAAGGTCCACGAGCTCCCGCAGCTCGGCCGTGCGGCGAAGGGCAAGGCGATCGTCAACGTGCTGCAGCTCCAGACGGGCGAGCTCGTCCAGACGATGCTCCCCGTGCGGAGCTTCGAAGACGCGGCGGGCGAGTTCATCATCCTCTGCACGCGCAAGGGCACCATCAAGAAGACGGAGCTCGCGGCGTTCTCGAACCCGCGCAAGGCGGGCATCATCGCCATCAACCTGGTCGAGGGCGACGAGCTGATCGCCGCCGTCCGCAGCAGCGGCCAGGACGACGTGCTGCTCGCCACGCGGGAAGGCAAGTCGATCCGCTTCCACGAGCAGGACGCGCGCCCGATGGGTCGCAGTGCGACCGGTGTGCGCGGCATCGCGCTGACCCGTGACGACGAGGTCGTCGGGATGGAGATCCTGACGAACCCGAACGCGCAGATCCTGACGACGACCGAGCGCGGCTACGGCAAGCGCACGCCGCTCGAGGAGTACCGCCCGCAGAACCGCGGCGGTCAGGGCATCATCAACATCCGCGCGAACGAGCGCAACGGCGCCGTCGTCGGCATCGCCCAGGTCGTCGAGGAAGACGACGTCATGCTGATCACCGACGGCGGCAAGGTCCTGCGCTGCCCGGTCGCCGGGATCTCGTCGATGGGGCGCGCGACCCAAGGGGTCCGCGTCATGAATCTCTCGTCCGACGAGAAGCTCGTCTCGATTGCACGGGTCACGGAAGAAGACGTGGCCGAAGGCGACGAGTCCGCGGAGGCCGTCGTCCGCCTGCCGGTCCCGAGCGGCAGCGAAGCGGACGCCGTCGACCTCGACGAGGCGGATCTCGACCAGGACATGGACGCTGCCGACCTCGATGCCGAGCCCGAGGACGAAACGCCCGACGCCGGCGAGGACGAATAACAGGATGGACCACTCGCGTTCGCGTCGCGAGTTGAAGCGCGCCCGGCGCTCGATTCCCGGTGGCGTCAACAGCCCCGTGCGCGCCTACGGATCGGTCGGGGGCACGCCGCCCTTCATCGCCTCGGCCCGCGGCGCGCGGGTGCGCGACATCGACGGCAACGAGTACATCGACTACGTCGGCTCCTGGGGGCCGATGATCCTCGGCCATGCCCATCCGAAGGTGCTCGCCGCGATCCGGGCGGCGATGAAGCTCGGCACGAGCTTCGGTGCGCCGACGCCCCGGGAGTCGGATCTGGCGGAGGCGGTGCGCCGCGTGCTGCCGTCGGTCGAGATGCTGCGGCTCGTGTCCTCGGGCACCGAAGCGACGATGAGCGCGCTCCGACTCGCCCGCGGCGTGACCGGGCGAGCGCGGATCCTCAAGTTCGACGGCTGCTATCACGGGCATTCGGACGGCCTGCTCGTCGGCGCCGGAAGCGGGGTCGCCACCCTCGGCATCCCGGGCTCGCCCGGCGTGCCGAAGGCGATGACGGACCTCACGATCGTCGCCCCCTACAACGATCTCGCGGCGACGCGGGCGGCCTTCGAGCGTTGGGGAAGCGAGATCGCCGCGGTGATCGTCGAGCCGGTCGCCGGCAACATGGGCTGCGTCCTGCCCGTCCCCGGCTTTCTCCCGGGCTTGCGCGCGCTCTGCGACGAGTTCGGGGCGCTGCTCGTCTTCGACGAGGTCATGACCGGATTCCGTGTCGCCCGGGGCGGGGCCCAGCGGCTCTACCGGGTGAAGCCCGACCTGACGACACTCGGCAAG
>JBIPOQ010000525.1:0-2961 GCA_044379055.1 Myxococcota bacterium | reverse complement strand
GATGGATCTGATGCCGACCTTCCTCCTGCGATCGCTGATCGTCGGCGACCTCGAGACGGCCGAGAAGCTCGGCGTCCTCGAGCTCGAAGAGGAAGATCTGGCCCTTTGCACCTTCGTCGATCCCGGCAAGACGAATTTCGCCCCCATCCTGCGTCGCAACCTCGAGACGATGGAGAAGGAAGGCTAGGCCCTCACATGGAGAAGGCATGAAGTTCCTGAAGGACCTCCATCTGAACGTCAAGCACCACTTCGAGAAGGGTGGCAAGCTCGAGTTCTTCTATCCGCTCTGGGAGGCCCAGTTCACCGGCCTCTTCACGCCCGGCGAGGTCACGCGCACTGCCTCCCACGTCCGCGACGGCATCGACAACAAGCGGCTGATGATCACCGTCGTCCTCGCGCTGCTGCCCTGCATGGCGATGGCCACCTACAACACCGGTTACCAGGCGTTTCTCGCGATCGCCCACGGCGGAACGCCCCTCGACTCCTGGCAGGCGTCCCTCGCCCAGGCGATCGGCCTGCCCTTCGACTTCCGCAACCCGCTCGCCTGCGCCCTCTACGGTGCTCTCCACTACCTCCCGGTCGTCGTCGCCGCGATGCTGACGGGCGGCATCCTCGAGCCGCTCGTCGCGATGATCCGCAAGCACGAGATCAACGAGGGATTCCTCGTGACCGGCATGCTGATCCCCCTGACGCTGCCGCCGACGATCCCGCTCTGGATGGTCGTGGTCGGGACCGCCTTCGGCATCGTCTTCGCGAAGGAGATCTTCGGCGGAACGGGCATGAACTTCCTGAATCCGGCGCTGACCGCCCGCGCCTTCCTCTTCTTCGCCTATCCGGCGGCGATGAGCGGCGACGCCCCCTGGATCGCCGCGAACTTCGCGGGCGTCGACTCCTTCTCGGGAGCGACGCTGCTCGCGCAGGCCGCGGTCTCGGGCGAAGCGGCGCTCGCGCAGGCGAGCTGGATGGACTCGTTCCTCGGCTTCGAGCCCGGCTCGATGGGCGAGACCTCGGCGCTCGCGTGCCTGCTCGGGGCGGGGCTGCTCGTCTGGACCGGGATCGGCTCCTGGCGGACGATGGTCGGCGTCGTGCTCGGCACGATCGCGACGGCTGGATTCCTGAACGTCGTCGGCTCCGATACGAACCCGTTCTTCGCGGTGCCGTGGTACTGGCATGCGGTCATGGGTGGCTGGGCCTTCGGCCTCGTCTACATGGCGACGGATCCGGTCTCGTCCGCGTTCACGAACCCGGGCAAGCTGATCTACGGTGGGCTGATCGGCGTGCTCGCCGTGCTGATCCGCGTCGTGAACCCCGCCTACCCCGAAGGAATGATGCTCGCGATCCTGTTCATGAACATGGTCGCGCCCCTGATCGACTACTTCTTCATCCAGGCCAACGTGCGCCGGAGGGAAGCGCGTTATGCAGCATAGTACGGGCTACATCGTGGGCTTCGCGACGGTCGTCTGTCTCGTCTGCGCGGTCTTCGTCGCCGGTGCGGCGGTGGGCCTCAAGGATCTCCAGGACGCGAACAAGCTCCTCGATCGCCAGCAAAAGGTCCTCACGGTGGCCGGGCTGATCGAGGAAGGGAAGTCGATGTCCCGCGAGGAGATCACCTCTCTCTACGAATCGTCGGTCCAGGCCAAGGTCATCGATCTCGCGACCGGTGCGCTCAACGAGAGCGTCGATGCGGCGACCTTCGACCAGGTCTCGGCCTCGAAGGACCCGGAGCGCAGCACGAAGGCGCCGGAGAATCCGTCGAAGATCATGCGCCTGCCGAACCAGGCCCTCGTCTTCGACGTCGTCCAGGACGGCGAGCGCAAGGCCCTGATCCTCCCCATCGAGGGCTATGGGCTCTGGGGCACCCTCTACGGCTATCTCGCCCTCGCGCCCGATACCCGAACGATCATCGGCATCACCTTCTACAGCCACAAGGAGACCCCGGGGCTCGGCGGCGAGGTCGACAATCCGCGCTGGAAGGCGCTCTGGCCCGGTCGGATGGCCTTCAACGAGCGGGGCGTTCCGTCGATCTCGGTGAAGAAGGGCGTCGCGGGACCGGTGAGCGAGGACCCGTACAACGTGGACGGCCTGTCCGGCGCGACGATCACGAGCCGAGGCGTCACGAATCTGCTGCGGTTCTGGCTCGGGGAGAACGGCTTCGGACCCTATCTCGAGAAATATCGCGCGCAGGCGGGCGCCTGACCGCACAGCCCGGCGCACGCGCGAGCGAGCCCCGGGACGGCATACGAAGACAAGACCGGGTTTCGGAATCTAGAGTTCGGCGATCGAACGGGGATTGAAGGAGAAGCAGTCATGGCCGAGGTCACCGCACGCGACGCGTTCATCGATCCGATCATCAACAACAATCCGCTCGCGCTCCAGATCCTCGGGATCTGCTCGTCGCTCGCCGTGACGACGAAGATGTCGACGGCGCTGGTCATGGCGGTCGCGGTGACGGTCGTGACCGCCTTCTCGAACCTCGCGGTCTCGCTCCTGCGGCTCTGGATCCCGAGCAGCATCCGGATCATCGTCCAGCTGACGGTGATCGCTTCGCTCGTGATCGTGACCGATCAGATCCTGCAGGCCTACGTCTATTCGACGGCCAAGGAGCTCTCGGTGTTCGTCGGCCTCATCATCACGAACTGCATCGTGATGGGCCGCGCCGACGCCTTCGCGATGCAGAACAAGCCCTGGGTGTCCTTCGTCGACGGCCTGGGCAACGGCCTCGGCTACTCGCTCGTCCTCGTGATCGTCGCCTTCATCCGCGAGATCCTGGGCTCGGGCACGCTGCTCGGATACACGATCCTGCACCCCGTCACGCAGGGCGGCTGGTACGTCCCAAACGGCCTGATGCTGCTCGCGCCCGCCGCGTTCTTCCTGATCGGATCCTTCATCTGGATCCTGCGCACGTACTGGAAGCCCGAACAAATCGAAGAGGAGTTCCACGTTGGAGCACTACTTGAGCTT
>JBIPOQ010000073.1:0-10733 GCA_044379055.1 Myxococcota bacterium | reverse complement strand
CGCATCCGCGAGCGCCTCCCGCGCACACTCCGCCATGATCTGGAACTCGGTCTTGTCCGGCGCGAAGCGGCTCTCGTACTCGTGGACGCCGACGACCGCGATCTGGCCCGAGATCGTCATGCGGCCTCCAGCAGCCGGAGGATCTCGCGCGAGAGGGCCTCCGGGCATTCGAGAGGCAGCAGGCTCGCGCCCTCGCTCACCGTTTCGTGCCGCGCTCCGAGGCGCTCGGCGAGGCCCTGCGCCGCCGTCCGATCCGCGTCGGGCTCGGCCTCGCCGCAGGCGATCAGGGTCGCGACGGGCGCCGGCGTTCGGAGGGCGTGGCCCGCATTCGCGGCGTCCGCCCGCCCGCTCGCGCTGCCGTCCGCGCTCCGCGCGAAGGCGCGGCAGGCCTCGAGGTCGACGAGCGTCGCGCGCGGATCGGTCTGGATGCTCTCCATGTAGAAGCGCTGCATGCGCTCGCGCGGCGCGCCGGGGGCGAGGCGCGCGGCGTCGAAGGGGCGCGGCGCGCGACCGAGGGTGACGCTCCGCATCGTCTCGATCGCGTCGTCCCGGAGGCCGAGGGCGCGGCCGGCCGCGCACAGCACGAGCCCGCCGACCGAGCCCGGCGCGCGGCTCGCCCAGTCGAGGGCGACGAGCGCTCCCATGCCGTGGCCGACCAGGATCGGCCGCTCGGCGCGACACCATTCGGCGACGCCCTGCGCACACGCGCTCATCGCCTCGATCGACGGGAGCGCGTCGAGACCGCCCGAGCGGCCGTGGCCGGGCAGGTCGAAGGCGAGGGCACAGGCGGCGTCGCCGATCGCGGCGAGCAGGTCGGTGAAGATCGAGCTCTGCAGGCCCGCGTCGTGCAGGCAGACGACGGAGCGGCCCGAGCGGACCGAGGGCGGGCGCTCGGGCAGGGTCGACGCGCCCGTGTGTCGGAGCAGGATCGGAGGGCCGCCCAGGCGCACGTATTTCTCAGGCACGGGTCCTCCTCGGCCTGTCGAGGCCTCGCTCGTCCCGCCCGGTGCGAGCCCCCTCGGTTGCGCTCACTTCTTGGGCGGCCCGGTCGGGACGTCCTTGAACGCGAGGCCCTTGTCGGCGCGGGCGTCGGACGGCAGGCCCAGCACGCGCTCGGCGATGATGTTGCGCAGGATCTCGTCGGTGCCGCCCGCGATGCGCAGGCCCGGCAGGGAGAGGTAGCGCTCCTGCCAGGCCGCGGCGGCCGGCGCCGTCTCGTCGAGCAGCGCGCTCGACGCGCCGGCCATCTCCATCGCGAAGGACGCGGCGTGCTGCTGCAGGATGCCGCCGACGAGCTTGCTCATGCTCGCCTCGGGGCCCGGCGTCTTGCCCTGGGAGAGGGCGGAGAGGGTTCGCAGCGAGGTGTACTTCAGGCCGCGGGCCTTCACGACGAACTCGGCGATCCGCTCGCGGACCTGGCGATCCTCGCTGGCCGGGCGGCCGTCGATCTCGAGGCCGTCCATGAAGCCGACGAGGTCCTCGATCGCGCCGACGCCCATGCCCGAACCGATCGACATGCGCTCGTTCATCAGCGTCGTGATCGAGACGGCCCAGCCGTTGCCGACGGCGTCGATGCGCTGGTCGTCGGGGATGCGGACGTCGGTGAAGAACACCTCGTTGAAGCCCTGGCCGCGGTTGATCTGGGTGATCGGCCGGATCTCGATGCCGGGCGAGCGCATGTTCACGACGAAGAAAGTCAGGCCCGCGTGCTTCGCGACCGTCGGGTCGGTGCGCACGACGAGGATGCCCCACTCGCACCACTGGGCGCCCGAGGTCCAGATCTTCTGACCGTTGACGATCCACTCGTTCCCCTGCTTGACCGCGCTCGTGCGCAGACCCGCGAGGTCGGAGCCGGCGGAGGGCTCGGAGAAGAGCTGGCACCAGACCTCCTCGCCGGTCACGAGCTTCGGGATCCAGCGCTTCTTCTGATCCGGCGTGCCGTGGGTCAGGATCGTCGGGCCGCACATGCCGATGCCGATCGAGAAGATGTCGGGCGGCGTCTCGAACTTCGACTGCTCCTGGCCCCAGATCGCGTTCTGGATGGGGGTCGCGCCGCGGCCGCCGTATTCCTTCGGCCAGGTGATGCAGGCCCAGCCCGCTTCGGCCTTCTTCTTCTGCCAGGCCTGCGACTGCGCGACGATCGCGGGCGTCAGGTCCTCGCCGCTGATCGTCGCCGTCATCGAGGATCGCGGCTTCGCGTGCTTCTCGAGCCAGGAGCGGGCCTCGGCGCGGAACGCGGCCTCGGCGGGGGTATCGTTGAAATCCATCGTCTTCTCCTTCGGAACGGGGGCTTCGGACGAGTCGTTCGGACGTGTCGTTCGGGCTAGGCGGCCTTCGAGGCGCGCAGGCGGTCGATCAGCAGGTTCTTCCAGTACTTCGGCGTGCCGAGCAGGCCGGCGAGCTGCTTCGCACGGCGATAGAAGAGGTGGCAGTCGTACTCCCAGGTGTATCCGACGCCGCCGTGGAACTCGATCATCTCGATCGTCGTCTTCTCGAAGGCGTCGGCGGCCGCGATGCGCGCGAGGCAGGCGGCGACCGGCAGCTCGGCGTCCTCGTTCGCGAGGGCCCAGGCCGCGTAGTAGGCGTTCGAGCGCGCGATCTCGATCTCGCACCAGAGATCCGCCATGCGGTGCTTGATGGCCTGGTTCGCCGCGATCGGCTTGCCGAAGGCGTAGCGACCGACGATGAAGGCCCGCGTGATCTCGAGGGCGCGGTCGGCACCGCCGATCTGCTCGAAGGCCGTGAGCACCGCGGCCCGATCGAGCAGCCTCGCGATCCCCACCGCATCCGCGCCGGCGAGCTTCTCGCAGCGCGCGCCGTCGAAGCGGATCGTCGCCTGGGAGCGGCTCGGATCGAAGGAGTCGAGGGTCTTGCGCGAGACGCCGGCGCCGGCGAGATCGACGAGGTAGAGACCGGTCGCCCCGTTCTCCTTCGCGGCGACGACCGCGAGGCTCGCGACGTCGCCGTCGGCGACCGGCATCTTCACGCCCGAGAGCTTGCCGTCCTTCACCGTCGCGGCGACGGCCTCGACGGCGTTCTGGCCGGGCTTCTCGGCGAAGGCGAAGGTCCCGATCGCGCTGCCGTTCGCGAGCTTCGGGAGCCACGCGGATTTCTGCGCCGCGCTGCCGTGGCGCAGCACGGCCTCGGTCGCGACGAACACGCTCGGGCCGAAGGGGATCGGCGCGAGCGCGCGGCCGACCTCGTAGGCGATCATCGCGAGCTCGAGATACCCGAAGCCCGCGCCCCCGAACTCCTCGGGGATGACCGCGCCCTGCCAGCCCATCTCGGCCGCGCCCTTCCAGAGCGGGGCGGCGTAGGCCTGGTCGCTCTCGAGGATCTCGCGACAGGTCGAGAGCGGCGAATGCTCGGCGAGGTAGTCGCGGGCCGTCTGCTGGAGCAGCTTCTGGTCGTCCGAAAAGTCGAAGTTCATGGGGAGCCTCTCTTCCTTCTGGTCTGGCGTGTCTTCCGCCGGGCCGATCGGGCGCGCGCGCCCGGTCGCACCCGATCCCGGCGCCGCTTCCGATCCGCATCCCCCGGCGCAGGAGACGGGTCGCCCGGGCACCGGCCCGGCCGCCGAGATCGCGGTCGAATCGAATGGGATCCCCGCGCCGGCCGTGGCTTCGATCACAGCCCGCTCGCGGTGTCGTCGCCAGAATCGCCGAATTGACGGACGTGTCAACGCTTCGGAGAGGGGCTCCGGACTGTCCTCTGCGTCCGGTTTTTCGCGGGACCGCGGACGCTAAGATGGCGTCGCGAGCGATTCGCGGAGGACAGATGGTGATGCGATTGGCGGGGAGCGCTCCCGGGCTCGGGATCGGGCTCGCCCCCGGAGCGCGCCTGCGGAAGCGGAGCTTCTGGCGGCGGAACGTCCTGTCTCTCCTGGTCGCCCTCGTCGGGGCGGCCGGGCCGATCGGCCTTCCCGATCGCGCGGCGGCGCAGGCCGAGGGGCCGATCGAGGGCGAGCTCGGCGTCGAAGAGACCGAGAATCTCGTGAGGCGGGTCCATTATGAGGGCCTGCCCGAAGAAGAGGCTGCCCGGATCGGCGTCGCCGGGGCGGCGCGCCTCGTCGAGATGCTGGCCGACCCTGAAGAGAAGGCGAGCCACGGCCGGATCCTCGTCGCGCTCGGCATCGCCGGTCGCCCGGGGGCCTACGAGGCCATGATGGCTTGGGTCGCGGCCCAGCCGCCGACGGGCGAGATCGACCGCGACCGTTTCCGGGCCTGGCAGGTCCTGCCCTTCGCGCTCGGCCGGCTCGCGACCCGGGACCCGCGGGCCGTCGACCGGCTCGCGGCGTGCTTCGACGCGCCGCCGCCGGGCTGGTCGTTCCGGCAATTCCAGGGCGCGCGCCTCCAGACCCTCGAGCGCCGATCGGCGGCCGGCGCCCTCGCGGAGACCGGGCTGCCCGAAGCGCGGCGCGTGCTGGACGTCGTCGAGCGACGGTCCGCGGATCCGGCCCTCGCGGCGCATGTGCGGGCCGTCCGCGCCGAGGCCGCGGCCCGGTCGACGGGAGCAGCGCAATGATCCGACCGCGCCGTCCGGAACGTCCCTTCGAGCGCCTCTCTCAGTGGCTGATCGCTCTCCTCGTCGGGCTGCTGCCCGGACTGGGCCTGGTCGCCGATCGGGCCGTCGCCGCGCCGGCCGTCGATCTCCACGCGCTGACCTGGTACGTCCACGTCGATCTCATCAACGCCGCGGCCGGGCGCGATCTCGCCTACTGGCAGGGCGTGATCGACGAGACGGTCGAGAGCGCCAACCGGCTGCTCGAGGGTCGCCAGGGCCCCTTCGATCGCGCCTGCTGCACCCGCCTCGGCCGCGACGCCGCCGTCGCGACCTTCGGCAGCCCGGGCGACGGCCGCGACGTCCTCGACTCCCTCTCGGAGCAGAACTTCTTCAACACGGCCGGGGCTGCGGGATCGAACGCCTTCCTGATCGACAGCATGACCTACTGCGGCGGCGCGGCGCCGTCGGCGATCGGCTGTGCCGAACGGCCCGGCTGCGACGCCAACGGGAACGACGACCCGAATCTCTGGATGGTCGTGACGGTCGACGCCTTCGATGACGGGATCCTCGCCGCCGTCACGGCTCACGAGCGCGGCCACAACGCCTGCCTCGTCCATGTCGCCAACGCTGAATGCCAGATCATGCAGGCGACCGTCTTCACGCCGGGTCTCGGCACCTGCCTCGCCGCCAGCGAATGCACGAACTACCGCGCCGCGCGCACGACGCCGGCGAGCGGCGAGCTCTGTACCTGTCATAACGACACGGGCGGCATCCAGACCGACGCGACGGTCTGCAGTGGCGCGACGGACGGCGTCTGCTCGGGCGGGCTCTGCGGGAGCGCCACCGGATCGGCGGGGGTCCGGCTGATCGCGGCCGCCGCCCCGGACACCGCGGTCGGCGGTCCCCCCGACGATGCGATCGCGATCTCGGGACTCTCGGGACACTGGTCGATCCTGGGTCAGTTCGCGCCCACCGCAGACGATGTCCGCGCCCTCGAATACGCCCACGACAGCGCGACCCTGTACGGCGTCGTGCCCACCATCGGCGACGACTCGATCGTCACGATCGATCCCGCCACCGGCCGGATCCAGCAGACCGTGGGCACCCTGGCCAACGGGACCCAGGAGATCGTGGCGATGGCCTACGACCCGGGCGGATCGAACGAGCCCGGAGACGATCGGCTGCTGGTGCTCGAGGTCGACGGCGCTCTGGCGGAGCTGCGGTCGATCCTGCCGTCGTCGCCCTCGACGTCGACCGCCCTCGGCACCCTGATCTGGACGCCGGGCTCCCTGTTCACGGGGCTCGCGTACGACAGCATCCACGACCGGCTCTTCGCGGCGACGCCCTTCGGCCCCGATGGCCTCTACGAGATCGATCTCGCCAGCTGTCCGCCTTCGCCCTGCGACTCGAGCCAGGTCGCCGGCGCCGGACTTTTCCGGGAAGACGCGAGCCTTTCGTTCTCGCGTTCGTCGGGCATGTTGTACCTGGTCGGCACGGCCTTCGGCGGGGAGCGCACGTTCTACGACGTCGTCGATCCGACGACGGGAACGAGCGTCGAGACCCTCAGCCTCGACACGTTCACACCGGCCGGATTGGCCGTGGTCCCCGAGCCAAATTCGACGATCTCGTGGCTGCCAGGTGTGTTGGGCGTGATAGTTGCGTATCGTGCGCGCCACGGAAGAAATCTTCGATTGAGGGGGTGACGGTCGTCGCCATCGATCGATCGAGGGGAGCGGAGGATATGAAGATGCGAATGATCGGTTGGAAGGCGATCGGGGTGGTCTCGTTGGGCCTGGCCCTGGCGGCCCTGGTGGGATGCGGACAAGGCGACAGCGGCGGCGCGGAGTCGGCGGTCGAGGCGGTCGACGCGGCGACGGACAGCGTCGAGGCCGGGGTCGAGCAGGCGGCCGAGGCCGCGAGTGATACGGCGGCGGATCTCGGCGCCGAGGCCCAGGACGCGGCGGCGGCGGCCGGTGCGGCGGTCGACGAGGCGGCGGTGGCCGTCGACGAGGCAGCGGCGGCGGCGACGGCGGCGGCCGGTGCGGCGGTGGACGCGGCGGCAGCGACGGCCGAAGGCGCGGTCGACTCGGCCAATGCGGCGGCGGCGGATGCGGCGGCGGCAGCGGCGGGCACGGCCGCGGGCGCGCTCGACAGCGCGGGCCAGGCTCTCGATTCGGCGGCCCAGGATGCCGAGGCGGCCAAGAAGGCCCTCGAGCAGCCCGCTCAGTAGTCGAGGCGATCGAGAAGCGCCGATCGACCGCTCGCGCGAAGCAGCGGTCGCAGGCGACCCAAAGGACCGACCGGGGAAGCAGGAAGACTGCTCTCCGGTCGGTCCTTCTTTTTGGGCCCGGAGAGCCGCTCGGCTCAGCCGGGTCGTCCGGCCCGCGCGCCCCGCTGGGGTTCCGCGCTCAGCCGGATCCGCCCGATTGCGGCGCACACGCCTCCCCCGCCCCGATCTCTCTGCCCGCGACCACGGGCAGGGTCCGCGTCGGCTCGGCCGCGCGTGCGCTGCGCAGCTTCGCCGCCGACTTCGCGGTCGACGGCGGCTCCGCCACGGCATCGAGCCACTCGAGGGATCCGAGCAGGACGAGGAGCATGACGGCCAGGGCGGCCAGCGCGGCCGCATTCCAGGCGAGGTGCTCGAGCCAGGGGCCGAATTCGGTCCGGGCTTCGCTTCGTCGTTCCATCTCTTCGTCCTCGGTCGTGGATCCCGGTTCGAGCGGGAGTCCGGCTTGTCTCCGAGCCCCAAACGGCGAGAACCCCTCCGGCCGTTCGGGGCGGGAGGGGTTCTCGTGGGGTCTGGCTCTGCGTTTTCGACCCTTCGGGTCCTGCGGAGCTTCGAGGTCTTCGGCTTCTAGCTTCCGTCGACCTCGGCCTTGGAGTCCACCTCCCTCGTGTTGCCGACGCTGCACGGGGCAAGCGATCGGCCGCGAAGGGCCTCGACGGCCCAACGCGTGCCCGTGCGCTTCGTCCCGGCGAACGGGGCGAGCGGGCTCGAGGCCCGCATCGCGGCATGCTGAAGGGAAGAGGGGCGGGTCATGGAAGGGAGCTCCTGGCGAACGCGTCCCTTTGTATCGGCGATCGCGCCGAAAGTCAAAGCGCGATCTCGCGCGCGTCGTCGGGACCCGGGCTCAGGGGAGCGCGGAGGGCTGGATCGGGATCTCGGTGACCGCGATGCGTCCCGAGAGGCAGACGTCGATGTCGTGTCCCGCGCGGCGCGGTCGGTTGTGGTAGTCGCTGACCCAGTGGAGGGCGCCGTCGCGGCGCTCGTAGTCGAAGGCGTGGGGGCTCGGGTCGAGGGGGCAGTGGACGATCTCCTGGTCGGTCGACTCGTCGGCAGGGTGGGGGAGGTTCACGTTCCAGAACATGCCCGGCCGCGGCGGGCGCGTTCGCAGGTGGTCGAAGACGCGCCGGGCCCGGCGGGCCGTCGCCGACCAGTCGATCGCGCGGTGGCGACCGGCGTACTGGGACATCGCGATCGCCGAGTAGCCGAGGATGGCGGCCTCGCGGGCGGCGGCGGCGGTGCCGGAGATGTAGGTGTCGACGCCGAGATTGGCGCCGTGGTTGATGCCGGAGACGAGCCAGAGATCGGGGGCGCGCGCGGCCTCGCCGAGGGCCTCGCGGGCGAAGGCGGCCTGGCGGGCGAGGGCGACCCGGGCACAGTCGGCCGGCGTGCCGGTCAGGCCGAACCGGCCGGGGCCGACCTCCTCGAGGTGCATCGGGATTTCGGTCGTGACGGCATGGCCGACGCCGCTCTGGGGACCGCTCGGCGCGACGACGAGGCAGTCGGCGAACTCGAGCAGCACGCCGTGCAGGGTCGCGAGTCCCGGGGCGTGGACGCCGTCGTCGTTGCAGAGGATCAGGGGCACCGCAGTCTTCCTTCGCCTTCCCCACCCAGCGGGAGCCGTTTCGAGTCCCGATCGATCCCTTGCCGTCGTCGCCGAGCTGCCTGCCCGGGCCGTGCGCGCGGGCTGCCGGAGGGCTGCACCGCCCCCGCGAGCGGGATCGGAAATGCGGCCCGATCGTCGGGAAAACACTTCTTCTTTCGGGCCAGGGGACGATAGCCTTGGGCGTCCCGGCAAAGGGCCCTTCGAACCATGAATCGCGGATCCTATTCGACCGAGCAGATGATTGCGCTCCACGGCTTCTTCGCAGAGGGAGCGGCCGTCGGCGAAGCGCTGCTCGCGGACCTCTCCGGCTGCGCGACCGAGGTCGAGGTCGTCGAGGTCCGTTGCGGCCTCCTCGACGAGTTCGGCGACCGCGGCCTGCGGGCCGGCGACGACCTCGTCGCAGCGGTCCTGGGTCGGGTCGAAGGCGGCCTCCCCGGGTCGCTCTGCCTCGCGCTCGAGCCCGAAGACGCCCTCGTCTGGGCGCGCTCGGGGACCCCTGCGGATCCGCTCGATGCATTCCTCGGCCTCGGGCGTGGACTGCTCGAGGGCGTGGCGACCGCGCTGACGGAAGCGCTCCGCACCGCGACCGCGCTGCAGGAGGCGCGGCTCCACGAGGACTCCGAGCCCTGCCTGCTCGCCGGCACCCACGCGCCCGCCGATACCCTGGTCGCCTCGGCGCGCTTGCGCATCGAGGTCCGCGACGAGACGCTCGGCGCCGCCGTCCACCTCCTGGTCGAGCCGAAATACTTCGGCCGACTGCTCGCCTCGCTCTCCGCCCCGATCCACTGAGCCCGGCCCCCGCGCCTGTCGGATCGTCTCGCGCCTTTCGGCTCGGCGAGGCTACGTTGCGCCGCATGGCGATCCTCTTGATCCGACACGGCGAGACCGCCGGCAATCGCAATCGCATCGTGCAGGTCCCCGAGACCCCGCTGTCTCCCCGCGGCCTCGAGCAGGCAGCCCAGCTCGGCCGGCGCCTCGCGGGCGCGCCGATCGCCGCCATCTGGACGAGCCACCTGCTGCGCGCCCACCAGACGGCGCTCGCGATCGAGCAGACGACCCGCGCGCCGCTCGCGATCGACCCCGATCTCGAAGAGCGCAACTTCGGCACGCTGCGCGGGACGCCCTACGCCGAGCTCGAGGTCGATCCCTTCGTGCCCTTCTACGATCCGCCGGGCGGCGAAGGCTGGAACGCCTTCCACGACCGCGTCGATCGGACCTGGGAGAAGATCGAGCGCCATTGGTACGACCGCTTCGAAGGCCGCGGCGCGGAGGTCGACTTCGCCGTCGTGAGCCACGGGCTCTTCCTGCGCTCGCTGCTCGAGCGGCGACTGCTCTCGCCCGACGAGCTCGAGCGGCTCGGCGACGGCGAGGGTCGGGTCGAGATCGCGAATACGTCTCTGACGCGCGTCGTGCCCGCCCGGACGCCCGGCGCACGCCACACGATCGAGCTCCTCGCCTGCACCGCGCATCTCGAGGCGGATGCGGCGACGCCGGCGCCGAAGAACGGCCAGATCTGACGCCGCCCGCTCGGCTCGCCCCGCTCAGCCCGCCAGGTCGACCTGGACCATGACGAGCCGGTCGAGGGCACGGGCGAGCTCGGCGTCCTTCGGTCGTCGCTCGCCGTCGAGCCCGATGCCGTAGACGACCGCGTCCCGGGGCAGCGCGGTCAGGAAATGCCGCGCGCTCGCGTGGAGATGCTCGCGATCGTGCTGGATCGTGCGCGCCCGTCCGCGCAGGACCTCGCCCGCGGCGAGGACCTCGACCGCCTCGCCCGTCCAGGCCGGATCGCCCTTCGGCGGCAGGAAATTCGTCCACCAGCCCGTATCGACGCTCGAGAGCAGCAGCACCCGCCCGCCATCGCGCACGTAGCTGAGCGGCGTCTCGAAGCGCCGCCCGCTGCGCCGCCCCGTATAGGACACGATGCAGAGATTCGCGCTCGCGATCCCGTGGAAGGGCGAGCGCAGGAGGGCGCGCATGGGCACGTTGAGCGCCTGGTAGAAGAGCGCCTGGAGACCGCTGGCCATCGGAACCTCCCGCGCCGGGACTAGGCGAGCTTCCGCTTGCTGAACAGCATGAAGGTCACGTTCTCTTCGCAGTCCGCCCCGTCGTCCCACTGCGCGACCGGGACGAACTCCTCCTGGGCCGCGTGGAAATAATACGAGTGCAGGCCGAGCAGGTCGGCGAAGGCGACCAGCGTCGAATGCGCCCAGGACGTCCAGCCGTGGTAGTTGAAGATCGTGCGGCGTTCCTTGCCCGCGCGGGCCTCGAGGCGGAACGAGAGCGCATGGGTCAGGGGATTCGGTTCGCCCCACGTCTCGCCGACGAGGGCACAGGTGAAGCCTG
>JBIPOQ010000524.1:0-2964 GCA_044379055.1 Myxococcota bacterium | reverse complement strand
TGCGCCGCCGCTCGGATCGCCTGTCGGACGCGGCCGTAGGTCCCACAGCGGCAGAGATTTCCCGACAGGGCGCTCTCGATCGCCGCGTCGTCGGGCTTCGCGTTCGTCGTGAGGAGCGCCGTCGCGGCCATGACCTGCCCCGACTGGCAGTAGCCGCACTGCACGACCTGCAGCGCATCCCAGGCCTTCTGCACGGCGAGGGCGACGCGTCCGTCGAGGCCCTCGATCGTCGTGATCTTGCGGCCGGCGACGCCGGAGAGCGGGAGCTGACAGGAGCGGGTGGGCGCGCCGTCGAGGTGGACGGTGCAGGCGCCGCAGAGGGATTTGCCGCAGCCGAACTTCGTCCCGGTCAGACCGAGCTCGTCGCGGAGGACCCAGAGCAGCGGCGTGTCGTCCGGCGCGTCGACCTGCACGCGCCTTCCATTCAGCTCGAAGTCGATCATCGCGGGCTCCTCGTTCGGTGGCGCTGGCATCATACCGCCCGCGCTTGGATCTCGGGGGCGCGATCGCGTCCTGTCGCCATCGTCCGGGTCTCAATCCCGGCGGCGAGGCGAAGCTCGTCCTGCCCGTCGGCCCTTCGATGTGCGCCGGCTGCGCGCGAACGCCGATCCGATCGATTGCCCGATGGATCCCCTGTCGTAGACTCGCCCCATGCGCGGCGCCCGGCCTTCCCATTGGAGCGAATACCTGGAGCTCCTGCGCTGGCTCGCGCCCGACGTGTACCGGCACGCGCGCGGTCAGATCCTCCAGATGCTGGCGCTCTCGGGCATCGGGGTAGGGCTACGGGCTGCCGCGGCCGCCGTGATCGTCCTCTTCGTCGATGCGCAGCAGAAGGGCCGCAGCGCCGAGGTCCTCGGCTTCGCGCTGCCTTCGGAGCCAACGCTCGCCAATCTAGCGATGTGGGGCGGGGCGGGGCTCCTCTTCACGCTCGGTGCGGTCGGGGCGTCGTACCGCTGCGATCGACTCATCTACGGTCTGGCGCGGACCTACGTCGAGGACTGGGCCCGGGTCGTGATGCGCTACGTCGCTGCCGGGGGCGCGGTGCGCATCGAGGGGATCGACGAGCGGTCGGCGCCGAAGGCGGCCGCGCGGCTGATCGCCGGGAGCAGCTTCCAGCTGGTCCGTGTCGTGATCTCGGCGCTGTCCGTCATCCTGCCGGCGATCACGGGCCTGGCGGCGATCGCCGTCCTCTTCGCGACCCAGGCGCTCCTGACGGCGGTCCTGATCCCGATCGGGATCGGATACCTCGCGCTGATGGGGCGAGTCCAGCGCCGGATGCTCCGCAACGTCGAAGATCGCATCGAGGCGAACCGCAACAGCCGTCGGGACACGCTGCAGATGTTGTCCGCGCTCGATCGGCAGCGTTTTCCGGCCGGAGCCGAGCCGCGCTGGGTCGTCGACTATCCCGAACGCTCCTGGATGGCGACCTCCCTCGATGCGTATCGGAGCGTGATCTTCGCGAAGCGCCGCGTCGGGTACCTCGGCGAGCTGTTCCAGGGCGTCTCGTTGCTGCTTATCCTGCTCGTCTTCGGCAGCGTGATCGCGTCGCGGGGCGCGTCCTGGACGGTTCTGCTGACCTATGCGGTCGCGCTGGGTTATGCGGTGCAATCGCTGAGCAGCGCATCCCGCTTCGTGACCGCGGCGAATCGCGCGCTGCCGAAGGTGCGCCGCTATCTGGGCTTCATCCGCTCGAGCCCGGATCTCGCGACGGCCGGTCGCTCCCGGGGCGCGGGCTTCGGCTCCGCCTGGCCATCGATCGCCGTCTCCGAGCCGGGGCTTCCCGGCGGTCTCGATCGCCTCGCGCTCCAGCCGGGCGAGCCCGTCTTCTGCATCCATCCCACGCCCCTCGGCAATGCCTCCCTCGCGGCCTTCTGCCTGGCCCTGGCCGATGGCGATCTACGCCTGGCGGCCGCTCTCGACGGCGAGCTCTTCACGGTGCAGGGGCTCGGCCCGATCCCCGAGCGTCGCGTCGCCGAATACCTTCCGCCCGCCGTCGACCGCGAGGCGCAATGGCGCGACGCCCGGGCCGTGCTCGATGCGCTCGGCGTCGGGAGCGAGCTCGAGGCGGCGATCGACGAGCCCGATCGATTGCTCCCGATCGGCGAAGAAGAGCGCATGAGCGTCCCCCTTCGACTCGCCCTGCGACTCCTTCCCGGTCTGCTCTCGTCCCGCCGACTGATCGTCCTCGACCACGAGATCTTCGCGCGGCTCGACGCAGAGCCCCGACGGCGATTCCTGTCGCTCCTCTCCGATCGGATCGTCCTGCTCACCGCCGCGCGCGCGCCGATCCGTCTGGTCGACGAGATCGGCACGACGCTGGTCGTGGGCCCCGACGGCGTGATGGGCATCGGCGACGTGGCCTGGTTCGAGGCCGTCGCCCGTCCGGCCGTCGTCGGCTGGGGGGAGGCCCGCCTCCTTCCCGATGCGGCGCAGGACGACGCGCTCCTCGACGACGACGGCGCCGACGACGAGGAATAGACGCCCGTTGCACGACGCGCTCACGCGCGCCGACGCGCGATCCAGTCCCGCCCCATCAGGCCGACGAGCGTCACGATGCCGATCAGGTTCGGACCCCAGCCGCCGAGCCAAGGAGGGAGCACGTCCCCGCGCCCGAACGACGCGAACGCGCCGGCGAGCAGCGTGTAGGCGATGGCGATCGTGCCCGCGACGATCAGCGTCAGCGCGGAGCCGGGGAAGGGCGGTCCGCTCGATGCGAATAGCATCACGAGGGCGGGCAGGAGGAGGCAGGCCAGCGGCGTCGCGAGCTTGACGTGCAGATCGACCTCCAGCTCGGTCGTCGGCTCGCCGCTCTCGGCGACCTCGCGGATCAACGCGAACAGCTCCACGACCGAGAGGTACATCAGGTCGAGCTCGGCGGAGGGCTCCTCGCCGAGCTCGACGTTCGCCGGGGGATCGATCGGGACCAGGCGGCCCGGGTCCTCGAAGACGACCCCCGTCGCGTCC
>JBIPOQ010000523.1:0-2984 GCA_044379055.1 Myxococcota bacterium | reverse complement strand
GCGCCGGGCGCGCCGGAGGGTGCGGTGGACGACGGCGGCGAGGTCCGCCTCCTCGAGCGGATCGCGATGCGATCCGTGGGTGCCGCCGGACCCGGCGACGCCGAGGGATTCGGTGCCCGAGAGGGCCACGACGGGGAGCCGGGTCGCGAGCTCGCTGGCCCGGTCCATCAACACGCTGCGCCGGGTCCCGGCGAGAGCGAGGTCGAGGAGCAGGAGATCGAAGCGCTCGTGATGGATCCGGAGCGCGGCCTGATCGAGGAGCGGCTCGACCTCGAGATGGAAGGGCCCGGGCAGCGACTTCTCGAATGCGCTCTGGATCGCGTGGGCGAGCCGTGCGCGGTCGGCGACGAAGAGGATCCGGACGACGGCGTCGCTGCGAGAGGCGGCGAGGCCCGCCGCGTTCACGTCGTTCGAAAATTCCGGGCCCGTCCGCATCGACTGCTCCTGGATCGACCGCCGTGTTCGGCCCGGCAGACCGGGCGCGCGATCGGGGAAACGCAGCCCTCGGCGGGGCCCGCGCACGAGATGAGTCGGAGTCTTCCGGCCTTCGCTTGAGCCCTCGGCGGCGCTCCGTGCGAGCGCGAGTACACTGCGCTCCGCATGACCATCCGCCTCCCGATCCCGCCCCCGGACACGCTCGCGCCCGGCGCCTGGCCGAAGCCCGTGCTCGAGCTCTGCGCGCGGCTCGAGGACGCAGGAATTGCCGCCTTTCTGCAGGGCGAGCGGGTCCTCGACGCCTGGCTCGGCGCGCCGCTCGGGCGGGCGCCGGGCTGCGCCGTGGTGTGCCTCTCTCGGCCCGAAGGGATCCTGCAGGCCCTGCCCTTCGCCGTCGTCACCGCCGAGTCCGCGCAGCGGATGTCCCAGGCGACCGCGGCCGGTCCCGTCGACCTGATCGCCGCCGGCGATCGCAGCATCGACGCGATCCTCGCGGCCTTCGGGCTCGCGCCCCTCGCCGTCGCCTTCCGACCGCGGGACGGGAGCTGGCACGCGCCGCGCGGCGTGCTCGAAGCCCTCGCCCGGCGCACGCTCGATCCAATCCCCGGTCGCGCGAATCCGTTCAGCGGCGCGCCGCGCCGCTACTGGCTCGCCGCCCAGCTGATCGCCGAGTACGACCTCGAGCCGACGCCGGCCCTCGTCGCCGCCGCGCGCGAGGCGCTGCCCGAGGTCGTGGCGCGTCTGCCGGAGGGCGCACCGGCCCGCCGCGTACTCGAGCGGATCCTCGCCTGTCCGCATCCGGCGCGAGCCCTCGTCTTTCTGCGGGAGAGCGGGGCGAGCGGCGCGGTCCTGCCGGGTCTCGCAGCCGGGGCCGAAGCGCGCGTCGAAGCGCTCGAGCCGGTGCCTTCGCTGCGCTGGGCCGCGTTCCTGCGCGGGGCCTCGACGGCGCAGGCCCTCGCGAGGCTGCGCATGCCCATCGGTCTCGCGCGGCGGATCAGCCGGGTCCAGGAGGCCCATCCCCTCGACCGCACGATCGAAGGCGCGCGCGATCCCCAGATCCGCAGGGCGATGGGCCGTCTCACGCCGGAAGAGCTCGACGGCCTGATCCTCTGGCGACGGCTCGAGCTCGAAGGCCAGCCGACGGGACCGGGCGGCGTCGAGCGCGACCGTCTCGCGAAGATCGAGGCCGGACTCGCGCGCCTTCGCCAGCAGGCCTCGACGATCGAGACCGTCCGGGCCCTCGCCCTCGGCGGGGCCGAGGTCATGCGCCTGCTCGGCGCCGGGCCGGGGCCCCACGTCGGGCGCGCCCTCGCCCATCTCGCCCGCGTCGTCGCCGAGGATCCCGATCGCAACGACCCGGAGACCCTCGCCGCAGAGCTCGTCGCCTGGCAGGCCAGCGACGCGGCGGCCGCCCGCCCGCAGGCGAATCGATGCAGGCCCTGACCTCGCTCTACGAAGCCGTCCAGGAGGACTGCGACCGCGGCGTCTGGTCGCGCGGCGTCGAGCTCGCCCGCGGCGAGAACGTCCAGGTCGAGTCGCGCGACCCACACGAGATCGTGTTGCGCGTCGTCGCGCGCGCCGGTCGGGGGGCGCCCCAGGTCACGCTCCACCTCGACGACGCCGCCTGGGAGTGCAGCTGCGTCTCGAACGACGATCCCTGCGAGCACGTCGCCGCGAGCGTGATCGCCCTGCGCCGCGCCGAGAAGACGGGCGTCGCCCTCCCCGAGAAAGGCGAACGCCTCGGCCGCCTCGTCTACCGCCTGCGCGACCAGGGCGGCCATCTCCTGCTCGAACGCGCCGTCGAATTCGAAAGCCGGTTCACCCCGCTCCCCGCCCGCCTCACCGCCGTCGCCGCCGGCCACAAGAGCGGCCCCGAATTCGTCACCACGACCGCCGACCTCGCGATCGAGAAGGCCCTCGCCTCCCGCCCCGCCGACGCGACCTCGACGCCCGCCCTCGCCTCGCTCCTCGGTCGCCTCGCCCAGACCGACGCAGTCTTCCTCGAAGACCGACCGATCCGCATCGAGAGCGAGCCGCTCGGCCTCGTGGCCCGCGTCGTCGACGCGCCGGGCGGCGTGCGGCTCTTCGTCGAGCAGGATCGGCGGATCGAGCGCGCCTTCCGCAACGGCGTCGTGCTCGCGGGCGGGGCGCTGCATCCGGTGTCGGAGAACCGTCTGACGGGGCGCGAGCTCGCGGACCTGCCGCGCGGGCGCTTCTTCAGCGACGGTGACCTCGCCCTGCTCGTGACCGAGGTGATCCCGGCGCTCGAGGGGCGCATCCCGCTCTCGATCGAAACGAAACGGCTGCCGACGGCACGGCGCGGCGAGAAGCCGCGGCTGCAGATCGCGGTGTCGCGCGAGGGCGACGAGCTCGTCGTCCAGCCGCAGATCGTCTACGGCGATCCGCCCGCGGCGCGGATCGAGGGCGGGCGCCTCGTCGCCCTCGGCAGCGGCACGGTGCCGATCCGCAGCGAGCGCGCGGAGGAGGAGCTGGCGGCGCGACTGCGCAGCGACCTCGGGCTGCGGATCGAGACCGTGGCCCGGCTCGGC
>JBIPOQ010000522.1:0-2991 GCA_044379055.1 Myxococcota bacterium | reverse complement strand
GGCTTGCCCGAGAGCTCCTCCGAGATGAAACGCGAAGGCGTCCGACCGAAGTAGCGCTCGAGATCGGGCAGGTGGCGGCGGACCTTCTGGTCGAGCTCCTCGTTGCTGTCGAGGCAGTCGAAGACGCTCGTCCGGGCCGACAGGGCGTATTTGTGGTCGAGGTGGTCGGCGAACTCGGGCTCGGACTTCGCGCGGGCCACCGTCGAGCGCAGGATCGCGCCCATCGAGAGGTGGCGCGACGGATCGATCGACAGAACGTCGCAGAGCGCGTTCGCGACCTCCCCCTTTCCGCAGCTCGAGGGTCCGGTCAGGATCACGACGCCGGGACCGCGCAGGGCGATCCGCTCGACCCGGATGAGCGCACGGGTCGGCGTCCGAGAGGTGGGCATCGAGTCTCCTTCCGGCAGGACAACGGGGGGCCCGCGACCCCCATCGGTCGCGAGCGGCGCCAACGTTACCATGCACGGCGGCAATGGAATCCGCAGAGCTCCCCGAAGTCGATCCGAGACTCCCGTCGACGCCCCGAAAACGCGAAGCCGAGGAGTGGGCGCTCGTGCTCCAGGCCGAGGGTCTCGCCGTCCGTGTCGTCCGAGACGCGTCGACGTTCACCGTCGCCGTGCCCCCCGCCGACGTCCTGCGCGCCGCCGCGAGCCTCGCATCCTGGCAGGCGGAGCGGGCCGTGGCCCCTCCGCCCCCGGAGCCGGTCGCGATCTTCGCCCCCGCCTCTCCCTTCGAGATCGCCCTCGTCGCGAGCGGGGCCCTCGGCCTCGTCGCCTTTCAGCTCGGCATCGAGCGCGCGGGCCGCCTGCACGAGCTCGTCGATCGGGGCAAGAACCAGGCGGTCCACGTCCTCGCCGGCGAGGTCCACCGCGCGGTCACCGCCCTCACCCTCCACGCCGACCTCGGCCACGCCGTCGGCAACGCGCTCTTCGGCGGCTTCTTCCTCGTCGCGCTCTCGGGTCGGCTGGGCCTCGGTCTCGCCCTCGCCTGCTTCGTCGTGACGGGCACCCTCGGCAATCTCGCCGACGCCGTCTACCAGGGCTCGGGCCACAGCTCGATCGGCGCCTCGACGGGGGTCTTCGGCCTGGTCGGCGTGCTCGCCGGGCTCGCTGCCTGGCGCCGCCACCAACAGGCGACCCGCCGCCGGGGCGCCTGGGTCGCCCTCGGCGCGGGCCTCGCGATCGTCGCGATGCTCGGCGGCGCGGGGCCGAAGATCGATGTCGCCGCCCATCTCTTCGGGCTCGCCATCGGCTCCCTGGCCGGCCTCGCCCTCGCCTTTCCCCTCGCCCAGCGCCCGCGCCCGGGTCCGCTCGTCCAGGGCCTCGCCGCCCTCTTCTGCGTCGTCGCGATGGCCCTGGCCTGGCAAGGCACCGCCCCCTGATCGAAAATGCGCCGCGACCGTCCGCACGACGACCATCCGAAGGAGGAGAGCCCCGATGCCGCCGACCAATCCCCAGGCGACCGGAACCCTGCACGCGATCGCCAAGGCGACGCTCGGCGCGATCTGGCTCGTCACGACGGCCTGCTTTTTTCCGCCCCTCGAAAGCGCATCGCTCGCCGGGTTCGGCCGAACGTTGTTCGGCGTGCTCGCGGTCGTCCACCTCGTCGAGTGCGTGGCGTTCCTCGGCGTGCTGCGCCAGAGCGCGCGCCCCCTCGCGGAGAACCTCTGGCAGACCTTCCTGTTCGGGATCGTCCACGTCTCGACCGTACGCGCGGAGATCGAGGCGGGCGGCGGTCAGGCCTGACGACGCGGCCTGCCGAAGCGAGCGACCGGTCCGCGACGCCGGACGCCTAGCGTCTTCCGCGCTCACGCGACGGTCGGCGATAGCCCGCTGCGCCGCGCGGCGGTCCCCCGGCCGGTCGCCGCTCTTCGCCGCGCTCTGAATCCGTCCGGGGGATCCGCGGCGGTCGCGACGGGATCAGGCAGTCCGGCCCCTCGCCGATCAGGTCCTCCCGCCCCGCGCGCACGAGCGCGTCGCGCACCGTCGCCCAGTTCTCCGGCGCGAAGAACTGCAAGAGCGCGCGCTGCACGAGCCGATCCGTCAATCGGCGCGCGCTCTCGACGGGCTCGAGCGTGAACGGATCGAGGCCCGTCCAGTACATGCAGGTCGCGATGTCCATCGGCGCGGGGATGAAGTCCTGGACCTGGCGCGGGCGGTAGCCGTGGCGCTTGAGATAGACCGCGAGCTCGATCATGTCCTCGACCCCCGAGCCCGGATGGCTCGAGATGAAGTACGGGACGAGGTACTGCTCCTTGCCGGCGCGCTTCGAGGCGGCGGCGAAGCGCTCGGCGAAGATCTCGAAGCTGCCCTGGGTCGGCTTCTTCATGAGGGCGAGGACGCGCTCGCTGACGTGCTCGGGGGCGACCTTGAGATGACCTCCGACGTGGTGGCGCGCGAGCTCGTCTAGGTATTCGGGGGCGTCGGCGGCCAGGTCCATGCGGATGCCGGAGGCGATGTGGACGCGGGCGACGCCGGGGACGGCGCGCGCCTTGCGCATCAGGTCGATCGTCGGCGCGTGGTCGGTGCCGAGCAGCTTGCAGATCTTCGGATGCACGCAGGAGAGGCGGCGACAGGTCTTCTCGACCTCGGGCCGCGTGCAGCGCATCCGGTACATGTTCGCGGTCGGGCCGCCGAGGTCGGAGACGGTGCCCTTGAAGTCCGGGCTCGCGGCGAGCTGCTCGACCTCGCGCAGGATCGACGCGGAGCTTCGGCTCTGGATCTCGCGGCCCTGGTGCATCGTGATCGAGCAGAACGTGCAGCCGCCGAAGCAGCCGCGCATGATCTGGACGGAGTGCTTGATCGTCTCCCAGGCCGGCGGCGGCTCGGCGTAGTCGGGATGCGGGCGGCGGGTGTAGGGCAGCTCGTGGAGCGCATCGAGCGTCTTCTCGTCGAGGGCGAAGGCCGGGGGGTTCACGACGAGCAGGCGATCGCCGTGGGGCTGGACGAGGCGGCGCGCGTTGTGCGGGTTGGTCTCGTGGTGGAGCTTGCG
>JBIPOQ010000521.1:0-2995 GCA_044379055.1 Myxococcota bacterium | reverse complement strand
GCTCAAACCCGGATCGGCATGATACGGCGCATCCTTGATCCCCGGCGACCTCGCGGCGGGGGCATCGCTGCCCGCGCATCGGTCAGCGCTCGGTGCTCGAGCCATGGACGCGACGGAATGGCGCGCCCCGCCCGCCCTCACTTCGACTTCGGCGTGTACCAGATGGGCGAGGTGTAGGCGCGTTCGGCGATCGTCATCCGGGTCTCGGGCAGCGGATCGATGCCGAAGCGCGCCGCGTCGTAGGCCGTCCAGCGCGGGGTCGGGATCTCGATCACGCGGCCGTAGTAGAAGGCCGACTGGGCCGGGTCGAACTCGGGATCCGTCCAGACGGCGATCAGCTCGTTCGCGCCGATGGTGTTGGTCCAGGTCGCGCGCGCGACGTCGACCGTGCTGCCGACGGGGGGGAGCTTGCCGGAGGCCGGGTCGGGCTTCCGGTCCCCGGACCAGGCGACGTCGTAGACCCGCTCGTGCAGCCGACCCTTCGCGTCCAGCCATCCCTTGACGATCTGGTAGCGATCGAGGTTCGCGCCCATCGCGTCCTTCAGGGCCGCGACGAGGAAGGTCGGCGCCTTGCCCGCCGGTGCGTCCCGGAGCTCGCCGCCCATCGGCACGCCCTTCGTGTAGCCGATCCGGGCGGGCAGACGGTTCTTCGCGTCGGCCGCTTCGAACTCCCAGCCGCCGAAGAATCGCACGGTCATGCGCGACCCGGTCGTCGCGTAGGTCTCCCTGCGGTACATCGCGTCCCAGATCGATTCGCGCGTGTTCTCCTCGGCCCAGACGGCGGCGTAGCCCGCGGCGGCCACCTCCCAATCCATGATCTTCACGCCGGACTTCGGATTCGCCATGAACGTCGCCGTGAGGCGCTCGGGGCTCGGCTCCTGGGGGGCCGTCTTGCCGAAGAAGTTGTCCTCCTCCATCGCGGTGAGGCCGGTGTGTGCGTCGCTGCTGCCGATCAGCCCGAACCGGTAGGGGTTTGTCCCGAGCTTCTTCTCGAGCACGAGGCCGTTCTTCAGCGCCGAGCGGACGTATTCGAACTCGAGCATCTCCTTCTGCTTGGCGACGCTGCCGTCGAGGTTGCCCTTGTCCCAGATCTCGAAATCGGCGAACTCGTCGTTCGGCGAGAGGAACGGATGGGCCTCGCCGTCGCCTTTGGTCTGGGTCGCCTCGTACAGACGCTCCCAATGGGCACGCTTCTCCGCGTACTCGCGGCCGACGGGTCGATTCGTGAACGACTCGATCAGGGGGAACATGCGACCGTTGCTGAGGTTCCCGTTGTGCGCGATGGCGAGCACGCTGCCGCCCGTCTTCCGCTCGTAGGCGGCCATCCAATCCCAGAGGTCCCGCGGATCGTCGCTGCCCTGCGGGCGTACCGTCGTGTACGGCTCGACCTGGATCGCCTTGTCGCCCGCATCCCGGAAGATCACGTTGCGGTGCAGGTTGTTGCCGGCGGTATTCGAGGTCCATTCGTAGCCGATGAAGGCGGTGAAGCGACCGGGATCGTTCGCCTGCTCGGCGGCCTCGATCGTCTCGTGCCAGGCGCTCCGGTAGGCCATCGACCCGGGCTTGTAGATCAGGGCCTCGGGGAACTTGCCCTGCGAGAAGGCGACGATGATCTCGATCGCCGCGTCGGCGCCCCGGCCGGAATGGATCATGTCGTGCCATCGCCGCCCGGTCGCGTCCGCGACCAGGTGGGGCTTGCCGGCGAGGAGGTCCGGAAAGAATCCCATGTTGTCGGAATGGTCGGCGACGACGAGGAAGTCGAGGGGGCGCGCGAGCTTCGCCGGCTGACCCGACGAGGCGTCGATCTGCTCGCCCCGTGCGAATCGGTAGGCATCCGCGGGCGAGAGGCGGGCGCCAAAGGCGCCTGCGTCCATCGAGAACGCGGTGTGCAGATGGGTGTCGCCGAAGAGCGGCGTCGTCGGGAAGCTCCGGTCGACGTAGGGCGAGTAGGCGACCCGCTTCGGATGCCCACGCTCGGCTTTGCTCGCGTCGAGCTCGCCGACGTCGCCGGCTCGTGCCGCCGGGATCGTCGCGAGGAACGTCGAGGCGAAGACTCCGGCGAGTGCGCCGGTCCAGAGGGTTCGCGGCCCGTTCTGCCTGGTCATCCAGTTGATTCCTTCGGTCCGGTTCGGGAGGCGAGGCGCGAAGGAGCGTCGCGTAAGCCCTCCTCGGACGCCAGCGCGAGATCGCGCGGCGGCGTCGGGCGAGAGGTCGGGCCTTGCCCTGACGACCGAAGCTAGGCTTCCGGCATGCCGGGGACGACGGATCTCTTCACGCTCGCGACGCGGGCCTGGCTCGCGAGCCGCTTCCCCGCGCCGACGACGGTGCAGGCGCGGGGCTGGCCGATCCTCGCCGCGGGGCGCCACGCGCTGCTGATCGCGCCCACCGGGAGCGGCAAGACCCTCGCGGCCTTCCTCACGGCGATCGATCGGCTGGGACGGCGCTCCGCCGACGCGCCCAAGGGCGTACGTGTCCTTTATGTCTCGCCGCTCAAGGCCCTGGTCGCCGACATCGAACGCAACCTGCGCGCACCGATCGCCGGGATCGCCGCCGAGGCCGCGACGGCAGCCGGCGGGCGTGGCGAGCCGCACGACCTCGGCGACCTCGACGGCGTCGCGGCGTTCCGTCCGCCCCGGGTCGCGATCCGGACCGGCGACAGCTCGCCTCGCGAACGTCTCCTCCAATCCCGCGACCCCGCCGAGATCCTCGTCACGACCCCCGAGTCCCTCTATCTGATCCTCGGCTCACAGGCCCGCACGACCCTCGAGACGGTCGAGACGATCATCGTCGACGAGATCCACGCCCTCGCCGGGACGAAACGCGGCATCCATCTCGCGCTCTCCCTCGAACGCGTCGCGCGGCGCTGCCGCGGCGGGGATCCGCAGCGGATCGGGCTCTCGGCGACGGTGCGACCCGCGGAGGCGATCGCGCGATTCCTCGGCGGCGATCGCGAGGTCGAGATCGTCGACGCGAGTGCGCCGCCCGCGATCGAGCT
>JBIPOQ010000520.1:0-2997 GCA_044379055.1 Myxococcota bacterium | reverse complement strand
CGTTCCGCCAGCTCGCCGCCGATCAGCTTGTGCTGGCCGGCCAGCTCCTCCGCCCGGCCGCTGCCCGGCTTGACGGTCGCTTCCTGGCCCGTGATCTGGGTGAAGACGGATTCGAGGGTCGTCTGGCTCGCTGCCTTGGGGTCCGCCGGGAGCACGATCTCGGGGCCGCCGCCGCCGCAGCCGAGCCAGGTCGCGAGGCCGGCGACGAGCAGGACACGCGAGAAGTTCGCCCGGGCGCGCGACGGCGCTCGGACGGGACGGACGGCACGGGCGATCGGGAATTGCATGGGGCTTCGCTTGCTCCGGGGTTCGGGCGGCGGGCGCCCGGCGGGCTGGAGGCTATTCGAGTTGTCGATTCTGGGCCATTGCATCGGTCGGGCTGTGAACGGGTTCACATGAGCGCGGGATCGATCCGCCGATGGCTTCGAGGGCGATCGGGGCGGGGCGGGATCGACGCGGCGATCGCCGCCACGGCGGCTTCGTGGCCGCCTGGAAAAGGTTTGGCCATCATGCGGCCGATCGGGACCACAGGGGCATGGGCGAGAGGGGGGGCGAGTGAGCCGATTCGTGATCCGTGGCGGGCGACCCTTGTCCGGGGAGATCCGGGCGTCGGGGAGCAAGAACGCCGTGCTGCCGATGATCGCGGCGGCGTTGCTGACCGACGAAGAGGTGGTGCTCGAGAACGTCCCTTCGATCCGGGACGTCGACGTCATGCTCGAGATCGCCGGGGTGATCGGAGCCCAGATCTCGCGCTCGGGGGACCGGGTCACGATCCGCGCCGCGGACGTCCGCGACATCCCGCTGCCCGCCGAGCTGTGCGAGCGCGTGCGCACGTCGCTGCTCTTCGTCGCGCCGCTGCTCCACCGCGTCGGCCACGCCAAGCTCCATCCGCCCGGCGGCGACGGCATCGGCCGCCGCCGCCTCGATACGCATTTCTACGGCCTGCGTCAGCTCGGCGCGACCGTCGACGATGCCGAGTTCGACTTTCGCGCGCCGCCGGCCGGGCTCTCGGGCGCGATCATCTTCTTCGACGAAGCGAGCGTGACCGCGACCGAGCACATCCTGATGGCCGCGGCCCTGGCGAAGGGCACGACGACGATCCTCAACGCCGCGAGCGAGCCCCACGTCATGGATCTCGCGAAGCTGCTCGTCTCGATGGGCGCCCAGATCGAGGGTCTCCAGACCAACACGCTGACGATCACCGGCGTCGAGCGCCTGCGCGGCGCGACCCATCGCGTCGTCTCCGACCACATCGAGGTCGGCTCGTACCTGGCTCTCGCGGCCGCGACCCACGGTGGGGTCACGGTCCACGACACCGTGCGCGGTCACTACTGGATGATGCACCGCGTCTTCGAGCGCTTCGGCATCGACGTCGAGATCAAGAGCGATCGCATCGTGCTCGCGAGCGGTCAGATCCCGCGCGTGCGGCCCGACGCGGGCGGCGCGATTCCGCAGGTCGACGACGGACCCTGGCCGCAGTTCCCGACCGACATGATGAGCCCGTTCCTAGTGCTCGCGACCCAGAGCGAGGGGACGATCCTCTTCTTCGAGAAGATGTTCGAAGGGCGCATGTACTTCGTCGATCCGCTGATCCAGATGGGCGCCAACGCGATCATCTGCGATCCGCATCGCGTGATCATCTCGGGGCCTTCGAAGCTGCGGGGACAGACGGTGCGGAGCCCGGACATCCGGGCGGGCATGGCCATGATCATCGCGGCGTGTTGCGCGACGAAGCGGCCCTGCATCGTGCAGAACGCCGAGATCGTCGACCGGGGCTACGAGCGGATCGAGGAGAAGCTCCGCGCCCTCGGTGCCGACATCGAGCGCGTTCCGGACTGAGCCTCCCGCGCGGGCTCCCGGGACGGCGCGGCCGGCTTGCGCGGATCGCTCCAGGGGCCCGAGCCGAGCGCGTCCTCGTCGCCGGCGAGCACGCGCTCGACGATCCGCGTCACGCGCCGCGAGCTCGACCGGAGCTGGACCGCGGACGTCGCGTCCCGCAGACAGGCGACCGCCCGCCATTCCCCGCTCGCCGTCGCGTGCGAGCGGACGGAGACCTCGACGGTCACGCGGCGGCCGTGGGCCGCATGGAGCTCGATCCGCTCCTTCACGATCGCCGTCCCGACCGGCGCCTTCTGCAGCGACTCGAAGCGCTCCTTCGCGAAGCCGTGCAGAGGGGTCGGGACCCAGAGCCGGTAATGGCTGTCGGTCACCTGCTCCCGCGAATACCCCATCAGCTCCCGCACCGAAGCGCTGACGAACACGATGCGACCCGCCGCGTCGATCTCGCAGAGCGTGTCGACGGCGGCGTCCGAGAGCGCGTGCAGGCGCCGCTCCCGCTCGAGCAGCTCTTCGTGGGCCCGGGCGAGGCGCGCATGGCGGGCCTCGAGCTCGAGCTGCTGGTCCTCGAGCCGCTGCAGCACCGAGCCCGGCGACAGGATCGAGCGCAGCAGGCGATGGATCCGTGCGAGGAGCGTGCGCGAGGCCGGGATCTTCACGTCGAATCCGGCGCAACGGGCTTCGATCCGCGCCGTGACGATCGCCTCCGGCATGTCGAGCAGCCGCGGAAGCGCCCGCGCAGCGCCGGTCAGGAGATGAAGGAATTGCGGGCAGGGACGGAGCGCCTCGGGGAGCCGCACGTCGATCCGCAGCCGGTTGCTCGCCGGAGCGGCGAGCTCGATCGCGAGACCGGGGAGCGCCCGGCGCGCCGAGAAGCAGGCGAGGGCGCGGTAGAGCGACGCGGGCGAGGCCGCGAAGGCGACGAGTCGGCTCAGCCGGGGCGTCGCGGATCGCTCACAGAGCGATTCGCCGCACAGCTCGAGACCCTCGGTGCCGCCCGCGTGGTGCTCGAGGCGCCGCATCAGCTCGCAGACGTGGTCCCAGTGAACGGGATCGAGGACGCGCCCCGACTCGTCGACCGCGATCGGGAGATCGCCGAGCAGGGCGGTCGGCGAGAGGCCGCGCTTCGAGAGGGCGGAGAAGAGGGAGGAGAGAAATCTT